>JAZSGX010000052.1:0-8685 GCA_045532975.1 Eubacteriales bacterium
GGCGCATAGCAATTTAATACGACTATTTTTACAATATTCTCTATCATATGTCAAGAAAAAGAGCGCTCATGCTTCATTGCTTTTACGAATATTACAGCGTAAATCACCATTGCACAGAAGGCGCTTACACCGTATGCAAAGAACAAGGCTGTCACAGAGCCGCCAAGCAAGTCCCATATTACCGTTGCCCACAGGGTACGAATACCAAAGCCACAGATAAAGCCCACAACCATTGTGCAGTTCGGTCTTTTCAGTGCGCGAAGGCTAAAGGACAAAACCTCCATAATGCTTGTTATAAAGTGGGTAAAGCAAACAACCCTTAATTGCTCTTGACCTATTGCGATTACTGTTGGGCTATCGGTCATAATGCCGAGAAGCGGCTCGGAAAGAGCGACTATAACAGCACCCAAGGAAAGACTTGCCACGGTAACATAAACGATACTTGTAGTTACTGTATTTCTGACTCTGTCTAAAAGTCCCGCACCGTAGCACTGACCTACCATTGACATACAGGCTATGGCTATGGACATACCCACGTTATAAACAATGGCATCAAACTGCCCTGCGTATGCGTTGGCTGTCATAGCGTCTGCGCTGATGGAGTTTACCCCCGATGCCATAAACAAATTAGCTATGTAGAAGGAAAGACTGCAAAGGCAGGCAGGAATTCCTATTTTGAACATTTCCTTGAATTCGTTTTTGAAAATTCTTAAATTTTTAAGCTCAATTTTGCAGTATCCCTTGTTTCTAAACAAAGCTATCATAGCAAGAATCAGAGATGCAAGATTGGAAATAACCGTTGCAAGGGCAACGCCCACCACCGTCATGTCGCATACTGCAATAAAGAAAATGTTAAGACCGATATTAACAACGCCCGCCACAAGCATATATATCATAGGGCGAAGACTGTCGCCAACGGAACGAAGGATTGCCGCCACGAAATTGTATAGCATTATTATAGGCATACCTAAAAAGTATATACGCATATACGTTACCGCCTCGTCAAGCACCTCCGGCTGGCAGTTCATCAAAACGAGAATATCTCTTGCCCAAATAAGCGCTATTGCCATCATTATAAGACCTGACAAAAACCCTATAACTATGGCGGTACCCGTGGCTTTTCTACCTCTTTCCTCATTTTTTGCGCCAACGTGCTTGGCTATCAAAATGTTTGCGCCTGTGGCAATAGACGCAAAAAGGCTGACAAGCAAGGAGATAATGGGTCCGCAAGCGCCAACTGCGGCAACCGCCCCGTCGCTTACCATAATTCCAAGAATGGTAACGTCCGCCGCGTGGAACAAAAGCTGCACCACGTTTGTAAGTATCAATGGCAACGAATAAATAAATAAGGTTTTAAAAATTTTTCCTTCTGTTAATTTCATTTCGCTTTTCCTTAAATTGAATATTTTTAATCGTTCACAATTATAACACACGCACCCTGCATATTCAATACAATACGGAAATTATACAAGATATTTCAAGCTCAACGTGAAATTTTAAAAGGGCACTCGAAAAAAGCGCCCTTTTGAAGACTGTTTAAATTTACTCGGCAGGCACAACACCTGCAACCTCATTGTATGAAACGAAGTAGTAATTTCCTATTAAGTCACCCTCAGAGTCATCCTGCATATATGAATATGTGGTTTCGTTGCCTTCTTTTATTCCAACATACGCACCCATTGCAAGCTTCATTCCCTTTTGCTCCTCTGTAAAGCCAATTACTTTAAGTTCAAACATACTAAAGCCGTGAGCCGATACGTCAGCGGAAAGAACACCGCTTGTAGCTCCGCCCTTACCAAAGATTTCAGCATCTCCAAGCTTTTCCTGTGACACTGCGAATATGCCGTATTTAATGGTCTTTCCCGAAATTTTTTCGTAATTATCAATCGCTGCTTTATCTACCATAAAGCCGAGTGCAATACCGCCTGTACCATTTTCAGGCGCAGAATAGCCAAGGCAGGTAAATAAACGCGAGTTCGCTATTTCCTCTCCCTTTGTATACTTTCCTGAGCACACCTGACAAGCATATTCATATACAGCATTTTTAGTGTAATCATTGTTTGCGTATTTCCAACCGCTCGCAATCGGTGTCTTGCCGTAATCGTGCTGTGCCGAAATTACATCTGCTATTTCAGCGCCACAGAAACACGCTACTCCGTATACACCGTCTTGTGTACAGGTTGGCGCTTTACTTTTGTCAATTGCATAAATGTGGTTTGTATTGCCCTCTGCATAGCAGAAATACGTTGTCGGAGCATTGGTTATACCTGCTGATGCCGCGTCAATATCATTTTTGTTTGCAAAATAAATTGCTGAAACGTTCCAGCCGTTTGCATTAATTGAAGTGGTATCGCCAAGGAACACAATCGTGGGTCTTTGTCCATTGCCCGTTTCTACACCCTCGAATTCATAGCCATTATTAATAATCTTGGTGCCTTCGCCGAACACCAATACGCTATTGAGGTTTTTGCAACGGGTAAACGGTGTTCTTGTCATTAACTCAAGACCGCTTGGAAAATAATATATCTCAGGCTTCTCCGGTATATTATCGTAATCAAACGGCTCGTTTACAAAATATGCATTTTCCAACATTCCGAATACGGCTCTTTCGTCAAAGTTACCGTACATTAATTGTAATTTTTTAGGCAAATAGATTGCGCCCAAGCTGGTACATCCCGCAAAATATGCGCCATCTAAATTTCCGGTGCTATTCCAACCGAATGTTGTAATACAATCAGGAAGACTTATCGCTTTCAAGTTAGCACAATTAGCAAAAAACTCAGGACACAGGGTTGCAAGATTGTCATTTTCGCTATGCTCAAAAACACATTCCTCCAAAGCGGTACAATCCGCAAGCACAGACATACCAAATCCGGTTATTGTGTTAGGAAACGATACCCTTTTAAGATTTGACTGTCCTTGAATACCGTAACCGCCGATATAAGTCATTCCCTGAGGAAAATCTACGCTGACAACATTAGAAAAGCTATAAGATTTACCCGTTTTTTCCTTGATGTAGGAAAAATCAAATGCTTCTGCTACCTTTGCTCCGCCCTTCCAGCCGTTTGCAATCTCTGTTACATCCTTAAAAACGTAACCAGTAGGACAGCAAAAGCCGTCATCAAACACTACAAGGTCATTTTCTAAAACTATGATATTTGTTCTTTCCGGTGCATCGTCATAAACAGTCACCTCTGCACTTACGGAAATTGCAAGCAAGCACACAAGCACGCTTACAACCGCTAATGTAAAAATAATTTTTTTCATTTCATTTTCTCCTTTTCAATGAATAACAATTTAATTAAATTCCTTGGGAATTTCAAGAAGCTCGCCTCCACGCTTGGCAGACTCCTTCGCTATAATTCCAGGCAAAGAAATTCTAATACCCATATCAACATCAATGGGTGGGTCGGTGTCCTCGATTATACACTTGATAAAGTCCCTTATCATTTTGGCATCTACTCCGCCGTGACCGTAAACGTCGCCTGTATTTGAGAGCTTAACGGGAATTTCAAAAAACTTTTCAAAGGTATCGGGAATTTCATAAAGCTTTGCAAAGGATGTTGCTTCCTCAAGAGGCTTTGTTTTATCTGTAAGAATTGACCCCTTTGTACCGTAAAGAGCAAAATTATGGTCGTAGCCGACGTACATACCAAAGCCGATAAAAATACGAATAACAGTTCCCTTTGCGGTTTTGAAAATTGCTATTCCGTTTTCATCGCCTTCTCCGTATTTGTTATATTTTGCAGAGCTTGGCGTCATACAGGAAACGCTGACGCAATAGTCGTCCATTATGTAAAGGAGAGGGCCTAAATTATGGGTCAAATATGTTATTGCCGAGTTGTATCTGCGCCAATGGTTTTCGGGAGTATATGGCTTTATTTCGTCAGGATGTATGGCGTGCAAATATTCTGACTCGGCGTAAAGAATGTCGCCAAACTTACCATCCTCACGCATTCTTTTCCAAGCCTCAATAAACGCCCAATAAAAGCAATTTTCACCCGACATATACTTTAATTCAGGATGTGACTTTACGGCATCACGAAGGATTTTTGCCTCCTCTACCGTTTCGATTGCGGGAATTTCGCTCAAAACGTGCTTTCCTGCCTCAAGCGCCATTAAGGTATGCTTTGTGTGAAGTGGCTTGTCCGTTGCAATATAAACTGCGTCAATATCACTTTTTAATAGCTCCTCTATACTGTCAAAGCAAAGCAAATCCTTCACTCCGTTTTTCTCGTAGTCCTCCTTGCAAGCCATCAGCGTTTCCTTGTCGCTGTCGGCAATGGCGCGAATAACCACGTTACTGTCCCCTATTATTGTCCAAGCGACGTAAGCACCTCTTTTCAAGCCTACAACGCCCAGCTTTACCACCTTGTTTTCCATTTTTAAATCCTTATTCATATCTTATTTAGTAATTCGTATGTAAAATCAACATACTCTATATATCATTTTAACAAAGCTGACTTAACAAGTAAATGCAAATTTTCGTGTTTTATATAAACAAAATCCACAAAATATACTTTTTCTATTGACAAATTTTGTGAAAAACTACATAATTAAATAAAAGAACCTAAGGAGATGACTATGAGCAAAAGTATATGCCGTTTTATGTCGGCAAAAAACGAGGATGCAACCATACAAGCTGTACGGTTTGTTTATGAAACCGAGTGCCGAACCTTAACTCAGCCCTTTTTGCATCCTATATACGTTTTCCATATAGTTACCAAGGGCAAGGCAGTTTTCCGCATAGGAGAGAACAGCTATTCACTAAAAAGAGGCGACGTGTTTTTCGCCTTTCCCGCTTATCCCTATTATTTGGATGCGGATGAGGATTTTGAATATATTTATATCAGCTTTATGGGTGGTGGTGCCACATCACGACTGCCAAAATGTAACATAACACCTGAAAATCCATACTATCCAAATTTCGGTTTTCTTTGCACCATGTTTGAAAACGCTATAAGGCGCATAACCCCCTTCAATTCTAACCTGCTTACCGACTCCGTTTTATACTATGCCCTGTCCTTCTTTGACAGCGGTGAAAACGAGCCAGATACAGAGGAGCAAAAAACCTCAGTGGGAATTTTTGAAAGCATAGTTGACTACGTGGATTACCATTATCGTGAAAGCGATATTTCTCTTAGCCGCTTGGCAAACGTTTTTTCTTACACCGAAAAATACCTGTCTTACTTATTCAAAAAGAATATGCAAATAGGTTTTGTAAGCTATCTTAACAACTTGCGCATCCAGTACGCCTGTGAGCTTATTCAAAACGGCAATATGAATATGTCGGAAATCTCCGTTGCCTCCGGATATAGCGACTATTCGTACTTTTCCAAGGTGTTCAAAAAAATTACAGGTAAATCCCCGACAGATGGTCTAAAATATCTCAAGAACGAGGAATCTTAAATTGTAAAGCCTTATGCTCATCATATCTACAAATAGCACAAAAACACCCCAATGGTAGTTTTTTATTCTACCTTTGAGGTGTTTTTTATTGTTCTTTTTTACGAGCCTACGAAAACGTCAAAAATTTGTTTTCTATATTTTCTTGAAATATGGCAACACCTCAATTGGTGCATCAACCACAATAGCTTGTCCGCCCTCGTATTCCTTCTTGCCAAGATAGAGCCACTTTCCCTGTGGGAGCTTAACCTCGCGCTTGGTTTGACCCTTTATAACCACAGGAGCGACTAAATAGTCCTCTCCTAACATAAACTGGTCAAGGCATCTTTCAAAGCCACAGTGGGGATATGAATACTCCATATGGCGCACAATCGGCTCACCGCTAACTGCAGATTTTTCAACCTGCTTAACAATGTATGGTGCAAATTCACGGTGAAGCTCTGCCGCTTTTTTACATAGGTCTGCGTGTTCCTTATCAAGCACACGCCAAGGCGCCCATGAAAATTGCATCATTGGAAATAACGCGCTTAGCTCCGCCATTCTGACAAACAGCTCACCGTCGATTTTAAAGCCGGGAGTATAGTTTAGTGACCACCAGCCACCGCCTATCATATCGGGGCACACAAAGGGATGTCCTATAAGTCCTTGCAGCAAGGTAGAAGGCAAAATTGTATTTATACCCCACTCCGTCCAGCTATGGTTCCTGTCCTGCAAACGCTGAATTACCGCCTTGCCGCCGCCCTTGAAGGTATCCTTGTACTCGTGGTATTCGTACCTTGTACCAAACTCGTTCCAAGCCTCATTCAGCTCCTGGGCGGTATATTTTGTTTGCTTTCCGTTTTGAACGTGAACAGGGTTGTACATTTCAATATTTCCACCGTCAAACTTAAAGCCGTCCACGCCGAACTCGTCAATCAAGCGGCGCAATTTTTTGTCAAGAAATTCTCTGTCGTCGGGATTGCACATATTGAGAATTGCACTAAAGCCATTCCACCACTCAATTATGGCGGGC
Source organism: Eubacteriales bacterium (assembly GCA_045532975.1). Lineage (GTDB taxonomy): Bacteria > Bacillota > Clostridia > Oscillospirales > CAG-272 > RGIG2000. The sequence continues at coordinate 6,419 of JAZSGX010000052.1, forward strand.
TTACCGTCATCGGTACGCAAATAATACCTTTTATCTCCGCAGGCACCGTCCAAATAGTCGTGATAAGTAAAGTAGCTCATACTAAATTCCTGTCCGTCCATAGTAACGAGAGGAACAACCCAAAGCATAACCTTAAAGCCTAAGTCGTGCAGCTCCTTTATCATTGCCTTTGGGTCAGGAAATTTTATGTAATCCCACTCCCACAAGCCATATCTTGTGTGCCAGCCCTCGTCTATCATAAGAACACCCGGCTCATAGCCATTGTCAACTATACCGTGGGCATATTTTAAGATACCCTCTTGGCTTTGGTGATAATCAAGCTCCATCCAGCTATTGTACTGGGCTGCTTCAAAAAACTTTAAGGGTGGCACCTTGCCTGTAAATTTAAAGTGATTTTCCATAGCGCAAAGGTATGCGTCCCTTAAACACTCCCCTGCTTCTGAAAGAATAATTTCACTATCCGCTGTTAAGTCAAATTCACCGTTTTCTATATGTACAAGCATAGGTGTGTCGCACCAAATGTACCTACCCTTAGTTGAAACAAACAGTGGCATGGTTTGATTTTCGCCTTTATTCATATCGAAATCAAACAGAGAATTTTTATCAAAGGGGTTTTGCGTAGCCTTGGCAACAGTGCCGCCATACCATAGCTCCCCCTCAAGCATTTTAACCTTAAAATTCATATTATCTCTCCTTTGCGGATTATATATTCAATTTTATCACAAAGTTATATTAACTGCAAGATTTTTGCGTCATTTCCATTGAATTTCTCAATACAAAATGATATAATAAAAAAAATCGCTTTAAGGAGCTTTGAAATGAACAGATTATTTGACGTACACGAAACAAGAAAAACCTTTGACCTAAACGGTAATTGGCTTTTCAAGATTGACCCTGACAAGGTTGGTGAAGCACAGGGCTGGCAAAACGGCTTGACCGATGCCGAAACCGTTATCGTTCCTTCCTGCTGGAATAATGAATTAAGACTTCTCAACTACGAGGGCTGTGCTTGGTACTCGAAAAAATTTAAAACACAGGGCGGCACAATCCGTTTGGAATTTGGCAGCGTTATGACAAAGGCAGACGTTTGGGTTGACGGAAAATGGATTGGTGAGCATTACGGTGCTTTTACCCAATTTGAGTTTATTATAAACGATATGGCTAAGGGTGAGCATACCCTTGTTGTTCGCGCGGACAGCACCTTCGACGCACAATCTTTCCCACAAAGATACACCGACTGGTTTAATTTCGGCGGTATTGCAAGGGACGTTTCCTTTGATGAATTAAACGGCATTTGTATTCTTAACAACCATTTGATTTATGAGCTTTCCGAGGATTTAAAGAATGCTACCGTTAGCGCTAAGCTTGACGTATACAATGCTAATGGCACAGCTTGTACCTCCGATTTGACCGTTTGTGTTGGCGACATTGAAATTTATAACGAGAAAATCACCTTGGGCGGTTATGAAGCGAAGACTATCACAACACCAAGTGTAACTCTTAAGGATATTGAGCTTTGGGACACTAATTCTCCTAAGCTTTACACCGTTGTTGCAAAGACAGAAACAGACGACTTAATTGACAGAGTCGGCTTTAGAAAAATAGAGGTTAAGGATAACAATATTCTCTTAAACGGCAAGTCCATTGAGCTTTTGGGCGTTAACCGCCACGAGGAGCATCCCGATTGGGGCTTTGCCTTCCCTGCTAAGCTTATGAAAAAGGACATTGACCTTATCTTAGAAATGAACTGTAACACAGTCCGTGGTTCACACTATCCAAACTCAAAGATATTCATTGATATGCTTGACGAAAAGGGTATCCTTTTCTGGAGCGAAATTCCAATGTGGGGCTGCGGCTTCGCTTGGGAATTGTTTACCGACCCGGTAATTATGGAACGCGGTCTTAATATGCATAAGGAAATGGTTAAGTACTATTATAACCACCCATCTATTATCATTTGGGGTATGCATAACGAAATTGATTCCGCAAAGGAAACTGCGGTTGGCTTGACAAAGCTATTTTACGATCATTTAAGAGAATTTGGCGGAAACAGACTTATTACCCACGCATCAAACCATCCGTTAGATGACCTTTGTTTTGGATTTGACGACATTGTTTGTATCAACCTTTATCACGGTTGGTATGACTACCATGGCTATCCTAAAACGATGCGCGCTTGGGAAACTCTTGTCGAGCAGCTAAGAGAAAGACTTGTTAGCCATGGCTGGAACGACAAGCCTGTTATTATGAGTGAGTTTGGCGCGGCT
>JAZSGX010000118.1:0-8797 GCA_045532975.1 Eubacteriales bacterium
GACTATGACCACCCTGACTTTTTTAACAGTCTTGATGAGATAAAATGCTCCTTTGACGCGTACATAAAGGGAGCTAAACGAGTGTTTATTAACTGCGACGATGAAAATTGTAAAAAGCTTTCCCACAGAAACGCTGTCACCTTTGGCTTCAGCGCCTGCGCCACTTATCGGGCGGAAATATGCGACGCAAAAGCAGGGGACAGAGAATTCGAGTGTGGCACGAGCTTTAATGTGTATAAGCAGGGCACATTCTTATGCAGATGTCACATACCGCACACAGGCAAGCATATGGTATATAACGCGCTTTGTGCCTTTGCGGTTACCCACGCTTTACAGATACCGTCCGACGTTATCGTGCGGGCATTAGCCACCTTTAAGGGTGTCGGGCAACGAATGGAATTTATCAAAAAGAACGACACAGGTGCGGATATTTTTGTAGATTATGCTCATCACCCGACGGAAATCAAGGCATCAATTTCCGCCCTTACAGAAAGAGGGTACAAAAGTATTTTTTGCATTTTTCAGCCCCACACCTTTTCACGCACTCATTTTCTGTATAAAGAGTTTACAAGCTCATTTACAGGGGTAGAAAGGCTGATAATTGCTCCCACCTTTTCCGCCCGAGAGGAAAACATATTTGAGCTTAGCGAGGAAGCTTTTGCCCTTGACTGTGGCGGTGAGCTTGTAAGCAACACATCAGAAATTGAAAAATTAGTTCAAAAAAGCGTCTGTGACTGTGTTGTTATTATGGGCGCGGGAGATTTAGCAAGCAAAATTTTAAAGCGGTAAAGCTCGTATTTCCATTTCAAAGCTTAAAGCATTACAAAATTTTGCATTGTTTTTTAATTTGGTGTTTACTTTAGAATTATTTTATGCTATTATATAGCAAACAATGCCTTGCGGGGGTGAGACGAACCAGCCTAAAGCCTACTATTTAAAGCGCTTTTAGGATTGTCGTCGTTGTCTTACGTCAGTAAAATTTCCTCCTCCGCACCAAAAATCATCTCTAAATAGTTAGGTTTTAGGTGCAAGGCATTTTAGAACGAGCCAAAAAGCTCGTATTTAAGGCAAAATTTTGCCGATATATAAAAATATTTCAAAAAATTTTAACGCCAAAGACGGGATTTTTGTCCGTTCCAAAACTGGTTCGTTTCACTCCCGTAAGGCATACCAAAAGGGGGGAGCTTATGGCAAGTGAGCAATATTCAAGTCTTGCGGGTGTGTATGATGCCTTGAACACGGGGTGCGACTACAACGCCTTGGCAAACTACTTGGCAAAGGAAATTCGTGCAAATGAGCGGACGAAAACTGAGCTTGTGTTAGACCTTGCATGTGGAACAGGAAAGCTGACCCTTTTACTCCGTGACCTGGGCTACGATATGACAGGTGTTGATTTAAGTGAGGATATGCTGTCCGTTGCCCGTGAGACTTGCTATGACAAGGGAATCACCGACGTTTTGTGGCTATGCCAGGACATGACGGATTTTGAGCTATACGGTACAGTGGACGCTTGCGTTTGCTCCCTTGATAGCATAAATTATTTGACGAAAATCAGTGACGTTAAAAAGTGCTTTTCATTAGTATATAATTACTTAATCCCCGATGGAGTGTTTATTTTTGACATAAATACGCCTTACAGATTTAAAAATGTGTATGGCAATAACTCCTTTGTTTTAGAGGAAAAGGGGTCCCTTTGTGCTTGGCAAAACGAGTACAATGACAAAAGCAAGCTTTGTCGCTTTTACCTTAGCATATTTACGGAAAATGAGGACGGCACCTACGACAGAAACGACGAAATACAGACTGAAAAATGCTATTCCCGTGCTCAAATAGAAAAAGCGTTAATCGACACAGGGTTTGAAATTTTGGGTGTTTACGGTGATTTTAACAACACCCCTGCCACCGATACAGACGAAAAATGGTATTTTACCGTAAGGTGCAAGAAAAACGAAAATTCACCTAATTTTAAAATATCTTAAGGAGATAAAAATGAGTTCAACTATTATACGTGCAATGACAAGGGACGGTAGCGCCCGTGCTTTTGTAATAAATTCAAAGGATGTTGTAAATAAGGCTATAAATATACACAAAACCGCACCCACAGCCACAGCGCTTTTCGGCAGACTCTTGACAGCATCAAGCGTTATGGGTACTATGCTACCCGAAAAGGAAAACACTATGACCGTGGCAATTAGGGGTCAGGGTATTGCAGGTACTACCCTTTGTGTTGCAGATTACTATGGAAACGTAAAGGGCTATATACAAAACCCACAGGCTGACATTCCATTGAAGCCAAGCGGAAAATTAGACGTTAGCGGTATTGTTGGCGGTGGTATTTTATCTGTTTCCAAGGATGTGGGCGCAGAGGTGCCTTACAACGGAAACATTGAGCTTGTAAGTGGCGAGGTTGCCGAGGACATAGCACAATACTATGCGGTTAGTGAGCAGGTGCCAACCCTTTGCGCTCTTGGTGTTTTGGTTGATACGGACTACACCTGCCGTGCCGCCGGTGGTGTTTTTGTACAGCTACTCCCCTTTGCTGACGAGGAAGTGGTGACAAGGTTAGAGGAAAATGCAAAAATGCTCTCAAACGTATCAAGCCTTTTTGACAAGGGTCTTTCCAACGAAGACGTGTTGAAAATTGCGCTGAACGGTATTGAGTACGACCTTTTTGACGAGCTTGAGATTGACTATGAGTGCAACTGCACAGCAGAACGTACAGAGCGCGCTATTATCAGCCTTGGAAAGGACGAGATTGAGAAAATCTTTGACGAACAACGCGCCGAGGGACAGGCTGAGGAGCTTTCCTTACATTGCCAATTCTGTAACAAAGAATATAAGTACACAAAGGAAATGGCACTTAAGCTTTTTGACAAATAAAATGGGACGGAATTTTCCGTCCTTTTTGTTTACATTTAAAATTGGTTATGATATAATAATATAGATAGACTAATTCTTATAGGAGGCTAATATGGGCTTTGTTTTAAAAAGTGATTATAAGCCGACGGGCGACCAGCCAGAGGCAATCAAGACCTTGACAGAGGGTATTTTGCGCGGTGAACGTATGCAAACACTTTTGGGTGTTACAGGTAGCGGAAAAACCTTTACTATGGCCAACGTTATTGCAAATATTAACCGTCCTACTATTATTTTTGAGCCTAACAAGACCTTGGCAGCACAGGTATGCTCCGAAATGCGAGAGCTTTTTCCAAACTCTGCCGTTGAATATTTCGTTAGCTATTATGACTATTATCAGCCTGAGGCGTACATTCCCGGCAAGGATATGTACATCGAAAAGGACGCTATGATAAACGAGGAAATAGACAAGCTGCGCCATAGCGCAACATCATCACTTTTTGAGCGTCGCGACGTTATTATTGTAACCAGCGTTTCCTGTATTTACTCCCTTGGCGACCCCGAAGAATATCAAAGCTTGCAAATTGGTATACGTGAGGGAATGGAAATTTCCCGTGATGATTTGGTGCGTCAGCTAATCGCCCTAAACTACGAGAGAAACGACGTAAATTTTGTCCGTAATAAATTTAGAATACGTGGGGATGTGGTTGAAATTTTCCCTGCCTCATCCTCTGACAAGGCTATCCGCGTTGAGTTTTTTGGTGAGGAAATCGACCGCGTTTCTGAGATAAACACCTTAACAGGGGAAATTTTGCGCAATATGTCCTATGCGGTTATTTTCCCTGCCAACCACTACGTTGTATCAAGTGAAAAGCGTGAGGCGGCGTTAGGAAAGATTTACGAGGAAATGGTGGAGCGAGTTGAATTTTTCAAGAGCCAAAACAAGCTCCTTGAAGCCCAGCGAATCGAGGAACGCACAAAATACGACCTTGAAATGCTAAGGGAGATTGGCTTTTGCTCAGGAGTTGAAAATTACTCCCGTGTGCTAAGCGGTAGAGCGCCTGGCTCAACGCCCTATACCCTGCTTGACTATTTTCCCAAGGACTACGTTATGTTTATTGACGAGAGCCACGTAAGTGTGCCTCAAATACGCGGTATGAGTGGGGGAGATTTGGCGCGAAAGACTAACCTAATTGAGTATGGCTTCCGTTTACCCTCTGCTTACGATAACCGACCACTTAATTTCCCTGAATTTTTGTCAAAGCTGAACCAAACGATATTTGTTTCGGCAACTCCAGGAGATTTTGAAAAGGAGCAGTCCACCGTTGTGGCTGAACAGCTAATACGACCCACAGGCTTGGTTGACCCAAGCGTGGAAATACGACCAATTGCTACTCAAATTGACGACGTAATTGGTGAAATAAGAGTGCGTATCGAGAAAAAGGAAAGAGTCCTTGTTACCACACTGACCACAAAAATGGCTGAGGATTTGACGGACTTTTTGAGCGAAAACGATATTAAAGTAAAATATATTCACCACAATGTTGATACCATTGAGCGTATGGAAATAATTAGAAGCCTACGCTTAGGTGAATTTGACGTGCTTGTGGGCATCAACCTGCTCCGCGAGGGTCTTGATATTCCAGAGGTTTCCCTGGTTGCTATTCTTGATGCGGACAAGGAAGGTTTGTTCCGTTCCGAGCGCTCCCTTATACAGACAATCGGCCGTGCTGCGCGTAACGCAAGCGGTCATGTTATTATGTATGCGGACACCGTAACAAAGTCAATGAAAATAGCTATTGACGAAACAAACCGTCGCCGTGCAATACAGCAAAAATATAACGAAAAGCATGGTATTGTTCCTAAAACTATTATTAAGGGTGTGCACGACGTTATCGACCTTGGCAAGAAGGAAGATAAGAAGAAAAAGGGCAAGCTAAGTGCTGCTGACAAGGAAAAGCTCATAGCCGAGCTTACCAAGGAGATGAAGAGTGCGTCTGCTAAGCTGGAATTTGAAAAAGCGGCTTACCTCCGTGACAGAATTAAGGAATTAAAAACAACTAAAAATAATTGACGCTCTCTCATCAACATACAACTCCTTCCACCGCTACGCGGTCCCCCTCCCTCAATGATGGAGGCACAAAAATGTAAAATTACACACAGCATTGTAGGGTCGTGCATTGCACGTCCGTTGCAAGCTGCACAATTACGAAAGGTAAAAAATGAAAAACCAAATTGAAATTAAGGGTGCAAGAGTGCACAACCTTAAAAACATTGATATTAATATACCAAGGGACAAGCTTGTTATTTTGACAGGTCTTTCCGGCTCAGGCAAAAGCTCCCTTGCCTTTGACACCATATATGCAGAGGGACACAGACGATTTGTGGAGTCCTTGTCCTCATACGCAAGACAGTTTTTAGGTCAGCTGGACAAGCCTGACGTTGACTCTATCGAGGGTCTTTCCCCTGCCATTTCAATAGACCAAAAAACAACATCTAAAAACCCACGCTCCACCGTTGGAACAGTGACGGAAATTTACGACTACTTGCGTCTTTTGTATGCACGTCTTGGTACGGTGCATTGTCCTGTTTGCGGTAAAGAAATCAAGCAACAGAGCGTTGACCAAATAATTGACAAAATTTTAGAGCTACCTGAGGGTGAGCGCTTTATGGTGCTTTCTCCTGTTGTGCGTGGCAAAAAGGGTAGGCACGAAAAGGTGTTGTCCGATGCCCGCAAAAACGGTTACGTGCGCTTGCGTATTGACGGCACGATTTATGACCTTAGCGAGGACATAGAATTAGAGCTTACAAAAAAGCACAATATTGATATTGTTATTGACCGTCTTATAATGAAGGAGGGCTTGCGCCCACGTCTTTCCGACTCCGTAGAAAATGCCCTTAAGGCAAGTGACGGAAAAATTAATATTTTGACAATGCCAAAGGAAGGCGAGGGTGTAGAATACGAATTTTCTACAAACTACGCTTGTGATGAGCACGGTATTAGCTTTGGCGAGCTTGAGCCACGCTCCTTCTCCTTTAACAATCCCTTTGGTGCTTGTGAGCATTGTGCAGGTATTGGAGAAATGCGCCGAATTTCTCCGGAAAAGATTATACCCGACCCAAACCTTTCTCTTTCCGAGGGAGCTATACAGGTAAACGGCTTTAAGTCGGTTGACGAGCAAAGCTGGACAGGTCCGCTTTTCAAGGCGGTATGCGAGCATATAGGGGTATCTATGGAAACTCCATTTAAGGATTTTACTCCAGAGCAAAAGGATGCTATCCTTTACGGTACAGGTGACCAATACTACACCATTGACCGCTATTTTGCAAAGCAAGCAAGGAAGCAGACCACCAAGTTTGAGGGTGTTATACGCACTATTGAACAGCGTATGCAAATGATGGGGGACGAATACTACGACCAATTTATAGAGGAAACCCCTTGCCCGGTTTGTCACGGTCAAAGGTTAAACAAGCAAGCCTTGTCCGTTACCATAGGTGGCAAGAACATAGACGAGCTTTGCCGTTTAAGCGTTGTTGACGCCCTTGATTTTGTAAACGCCCTTACCTTTACGGAAAGCGAAATGACAATTGCCCGTGAGATTTTGAAGGAAATACGCGCACGCTTAGGCTTTATGAAGAGCGTTGGTCTTGAATATCTTACCCTTGCAAGAAAGAGCGCGACCCTTTCCGGCGGCGAGGCGCAAAGAATACGCTTGGCTACCCAGATAGGCTCTTCCTTAGTGGGAGTTTTGTACATTCTTGACGAGCCGAGCATTGGCTTGCACCAACGTGACAATTCAAAGCTTATTGCCACACTTAAAAAACTACGTGACGTTGGTAACACGGTTATTGTTGTTGAGCACGACGAGGAAACGATGCAGGAAAGTGACTACATTGTTGACATAGGTCCCGGGGCAGGCGTGCACGGTGGAGAAATTGTAGCCGAGGGTACGCCGAGTGAGGTTGCACAAAACGAAAAATCCATAACAGGTGCATACTTAAGTGGCAGAAAATCAATTGAAGTGCCAAGTAAAAGGCGAGAGGGCAACGGTAATTTCTTGCGTGTTTTCGGCGCACGTGAAAACAACTTGAAAAACATTGATGTGGAAATTCCATTAGGCTCTTTCGTTTGCGTAACGGGTGTTTCCGGCTCAGGTAAATCCTCCCTTGTTAACAAAATAATTTTACAAAGCTTGGCGAAAAAGCTAAACAGGGCTATCACCTTCCCGGGCAAGCACGACAAAATCGAGGGGTACGAAAATCTTGACAAGATAATTGCCATAGACCAGTCCCCAATAGGTAGAACTCCACGCTCAAATCCAGCCACATATACAGGTCTTTTTACAGAAATACGCGATTTGTTCGCAAAAACTCCCGACGCTAAAATGCGCTCCTTCACATCCTCACGCTTCTCCTTTAACGTAAAGGGCGGTAGATGTGAAAGTTGTGACGGTGACGGAGTTAAAAAGATAGAAATGCACTTTTTACCCGACGTTTACGTTAAGTGTGACGTATGTAAGGGCAAGAGATACAACCGCGACACCTTGGAGGTTAAATTCAAAGGCAAAAACATTTCTGACGTCCTTGAAATGACCGCTGAGGAGGGAGCAAAATTCTTCTCCGACATACCCTCGATTTCAAAGAAGCTGCAAACCATTTGCGACGTTGGACTTGGCTACGTTAAAATCGGTCAGTCATCCACTACTCTTTCAGGCGGTGAGGCGCAAAGAGTAAAGCTGGCAACAGAGCTTTCCAAGAGGTCAACGGGCAAGACTATTTACGTTCTTGACGAGCCAACCACAGGCTTGCACACCGATGACGTAAAGAAATTAATCGGCGTTTTGCAAAGGCTTGTTGACGCAGGCAACTCCGTCCTTGTTATTGAGCATAACTTAGACGTTATCAAAACCGCTGACTATATAATCGACTTAGGTCCTGAAGGCGGTGACGGTGGCGGAACCATTGTTGCCACAGGCACCCCCGAGGAGGTTGCTAAGGTAGATGCGTCCTACACAGGTCAGTATCTAAAAAAGGTTCTTAAATAAACGCACAATGTCAATTTAAAAGGGGCGAGCATTGCTCACCCCTTTTGACTAGCAGAGAGAGACCCAGTTGAACCCCGATTTTATACGGCAAATCCCGTCTTACTCTGCGTTTAAAAAACTTGAAAATTTTATAATTGTCTGCGTTTTTTCGCCTTGATTAAGCCAAGATTTGCTCGTCTAAAATTGCAAGCACCAAAAACGCTTATTTTAAGATGATTTTGGCTGAGGCTTGACGCAGCCATACTAAGTATTGCAAGGAGAGACTCGGTCAAAAGCGCTGAAAATAAACGCTTTTGGCGGGGTTCAACCGGGTCTCTCTCTGCTATCCGCGCATCACTGGGACGCCGAAAATGGCGGTGGCTTCGCAGGTGGCGGAAAGACCTATAGCTTTTCAAACGCAACCTACGATTATGAAAGCTACTATCAATCCACAAACAAAATAACTACCGAAGCCCCCATAACAGGTTTAACATTGCCATACGGCATAGCTATTGGAGATAGCCTCGCGGACGTTCTCATAAGTGTAGTTCCCCACCTGATTGTTGACCCATTGCCAAAGGCGGGAGAGGAAACAGTCCTTGATAGCACATCAAACGGTGTCCTCTCTCTTTGCAAAACAGATGACAGCAATCAAGAATTTCAACTAAAATACGAGGAAATTTACCAAATTACCCTCTCCGACGGTGCAGTATGCGATGTTACACGCTATGTAAAGCTTAGCTTTGACGGAAATACCAAAAAGCTTATCCGCTTTGAAATTTACGTTGGCAGGCATATCATGTTAAAAGCCGACTAAAAATAGGTGAAAACTGTGTTAACAAAAAACAATTCAAGCAACAAAGGGGGTGTTGCAATAAGCACAGACCAAAAACAGATACCCCTTACACCAAAACCTT
>JAZSGX010000088.1:0-21886 GCA_045532975.1 Eubacteriales bacterium
ATGTCTTGAAAGCTCTGTCATAAAGCTTTGGCAGAAGCGCATAACCTCTGCATCGCTCTTGCCCTGTGGGTCAAAGTCAGAGCCACCCTTACCTCCACCCATTGGTAGAGATGTTAAGCTGTTTTTAAATGTTTGCTCAAAGCCAAGGAACTTAATAATTCCTTCGTAAACAGAAGGGTGGAAACGAAGACCTCCCTTGTATGGACCGATTGCGCTGTTAAACTGAATTCTAAAGCCACGGTTTACCTGTACGTTGCCCTTATCGTCAACCCACGGAACCCTGAATTTAATAATTCTTTCAGGCTCTACCATTCTTTCAAGAACGCCGCTTGTGATATAGTCGGGACGTGCCTCTACAACCGGCTCTATAGATTCCAAAACCTCTTTTACAGTCTGGTGAAATTCCGGTTCGTTTGCGTTTCTCTTAACTACTCTTTCCATTAATTCGTTAAGATATTGATTTTTAAAGCTCATTGTTGTTTCCTCCTGATTTTACTATTTAACAATGAAATATATTATATGCTCTTTTTAAGTGAGCTAACTTATCTGATATTTCTGCGCTTTATAAAAGCAAAAGCTACTGACGTAACCAAAGCAACACCAAAAATTATACCGACTACAAGCGCGATAATCATAACGCTTGAATCAACCTCTGTGTCTGCAGTTAATTGCGCCATAACAGGCAATTCTTTGGTATTCACTTCTGTATTTTCATTATCATCCGTTTCAACCAAAAACTCTTTTTCATCCGCTTCGGTTTCAAGCTCGGTTAATTCTTTCTTTGCTTCGTTGCTTGTACTTTCAGCTTTCTCATCCTTTGTTGTAAAATCAAGGAATGTTGGCGGCTGCTTTAATGCACCCAAGCCATTGAACATTGGCAAGCCTCCGTTGGGAGAATAAACCTCAAGCTCCTTTAAGTGAGCAAAGGTACCGTTACCTGCTGTGTACAAAATTCTGATATCGTCTGTTTCAACAGGATCAAATTTGAATGCAGGCTCATATTTCAATTCTGAATGATACGATTTTGTAGTTATCAACGTTTGATATTCGCCGTCGATAAGTGCTTGAATCTGTATGCTCATTATATCGGTGCCCTCTTCGTCAGGGAAGTCAAAATAAAGAGCTACTCTGTCAATCACTTGCTTTTTGTTTAGCTTTACGCCACAATATGCAGGCATATCGATAACGCCTGTAAACCAAACGTAAGCATTTTCGTCTGTTTTGCCGTCCAAGATATAATTAATGTCCGAATAAGGAAGGAAGTCAAGATTTGCATAAGGTGTGCCCGCAACAGCTATGTTACCCTTTGAAGCAGACGCTCTTTGATAAGCATCAAATCTGTCTTCAATATAATAGGTTTTCTCCTCACTCATATGAGCTTCAAACTCATATACAGAAGGTGCTTTGTCGCTGTCCGCTGTGAACACAACGCGAAGCGCAGACGTTTCGACCTCTGTAAATTCTTTTTCAACTATTATTAAATCACCAACGTTTGCAGATGCTAAAAATTCCTCACTGAGAGAAATACAGTTTTCAGAAACCTTAATCCATTCACCGTCAACCAATGCTTCAATATCGAATGAATGGCATATATCGTTGCCACCACCCTTGAACTCGCCAAAATTAACAACCGCCTTGTTAATTTTCTTAGCCTCAGCTAAAACAAGCGTTAAACTCTCGCCCGCGGTCTTTCTTCTTGGTGACCAGTTAGTTGTTTTATCTCCGTCTATTGCACAGTAAGGATATTTATAGGATGCAGAAGAAGATGCCTCGGGGAATGACTGGTATCCTATATTTGTGGAAATGTACGCCCCCTCAGGCAATTCAAGCTCCGGAGTTTCACCCCTCTTACCATTAAGCACAATTTCATAAACATACGGGAAAATCAAAACGTCTCCACCCGGATAATTCTTACCATACTCACTAATTGTAACTCTAACGTTATTAGTGGTAATAGGTTCATCAAGCTTGAAGCTATATTCGGAAGGAATATGATAAAAGCTTGTGTCATTTTTCATCGCATCCTCATAGCTTTCATAAGCAAGAGGTTGCGTGTCGGAATCGTGAAATTCCTTAACCTTTACCCAAGCGCCTTCAACCAAGAATTCAACGGTAAACTTGGCATTTTGACCGCCCATAGCTCCGTGCAAGCCAAGGTTGATATACACATCGTGAATTTCATAATATTCCTTGTTTAAGAACTTAACACCAAAATACTGACCTGAAAAACCCGCCGAGGTGTCCGCACCGTAAATAATCTCGGGATATCCAACCTCCCAGCCCTGCCAAGTATCTTTACTGTACTTGCCATCAATTAAAGAGCTCGCGGGAGTCCACAACGTATTCTTTTCACTTGAAGCATACGCCATAGCACTGTCGTTAACTGTAACATTGCCAATTCCCTCAACAATTTGCTCAGGCAACTCCTCAGGAACCACATCATCCGCCAAAATCACCATAGGCATACACGATAAAATGAATAAGATTGAGAGCAATAAACAAATTACTTTTTTCATAAAGCTCCTCCAAAGAAAACTTATTTATTTTATCTTATCATATTGTAATGTAAATTTCAAGTTTTTTGACAAAATTAGTGCATAAAAAATAAAAAAGATGCGCATTTTTAACAAAACACGCATCTGATATTTATGCACAGGTTACCTTAATTTTTCCATCCTTTACCGTGACGGAAGCCATTGAGATATTTCCTTTTATTTCAAATATCATCGCCTCGGCTAATTTATCCTCAATTTGCGTTTGAATATAACGCCTCATATTTCTGGCACCAAACTTCTTACTAAAGGACTCTTTTGCCACTAATTCGCACACTCCATCGGTATATTTGAAATTAATGCTTCTTTCCGAAAGGGCATCTTTCAGGTCGTTAAGCATAATTTTTGCAATATGCTTAAAGTTTTCTTCATCAAGAGAACGGAAGGTAATAATTTCATCCACTCTGTTCAAAAATTCGGGGCGAAGGAAGGATGAAAGCGCCTTTTCAGTTCTTTCCTTATCTACGCTCTCTCCACTTGCGCCAAAGCCCGCCTGTGAGGAGCTGATGCTTGCGCCTGCATTAGTAGTCATAATCACAACCGTATTTTCAAAGTTTATAAGTCTGCCTTGCGAGTCGGAAATTTTACCGTCGTCAAGAATTTGAAGCAAAATATTCAAAACATCCGGGTGTGCCTTTTCAATTTCATCGAAAAGCACAACGGAGTATGGACTTCTCCTGATTTTCTCAGTCAATTGTCCTGCCTCATCATAGCCGACGTAGCCCGGAGGGGAGCCGACAATCTTAGAAACGGAATGCTTTTCCATATACTCTGACATATCAAGACGGACAAGTGCCTCTTCGGAATTGAAAAGCTCCTTTGCCAAGGTCTTAACAAGCTCGGTCTTACCAACGCCCGTAGGTCCTGCGAAAATAAAGGACGCGGGACGCCTTTTAACACTAACGCCTGCTCTGTTTCTTCTTATAGCGGAGGAAAGCGATTTAACAGCCTCATCCTGACCGATAATTCTCTTCTTCAAATTAGGCTCCAAGCTTGCTAACCTTACAAATTCTTCTTCAGAAATATTACTTGCCGGAATACCCGTCCAAATTTCGATAACGCCTGCCAAATCCTGCTTTGTCATAACAGTGTTTTCACATTCCGCATCAAGCTTTTCTTTATCAAGCAAAAGCATAGATCTTTCAGTTTTAAGCTCCGCAAGCTGCTGATATTCATTCTCAGTTGGCGGATTTCCACCTTCTGCGATTTTGGCATTTAGCTTGTCTGTATTCTCATCAATTTGAGCCAGTCTTTCAACGACTCTGTGACGCTCATTTATATGCGGAGCGTGAAGGACGATATGAGAGCAAGCCTCATCAATTAAATCAATTGCCTTATCGGGCAAAAATCTGTCGGTGATATATCTTTCGCTCATTACGACTGCACACCTTGCCATTTCGTCGGAAATTTTCACTCCGTGATAAACCTCGTAATAGCTCTTGATACCCTTTATCATTTCAACACAATCATCAATAGAAGGCTCATCAACCTTAACAGGCTGAAATCTTCTTTCAAGCGCGCTGTCCTTTTCAATGTACTTGCGATACTCCTTAAGTGTAGTTGCACCGATTACTTGAATTTCTCCTCTTGAAAGTGCAGGCTTCAATATGTTAGCAGCGTTCATGCTGCCCTCAGAATTGCCTGTGCCTACTATGTTATGAATTTCGTCAATTACAAGAATTATATTTCCCGCCGCTTTTACCTCGTTTAAAAGCCCGTTAATTCTTGCTTCAAACTGACCTCTGAACTGTGTTCCCGCAACAAGAGCGGTCAAATCAACCAAATAAACCTCGCAGTTTCTCAGCTTATAAGGTACGTCCCCGCTTGCGATTTTTTGTGCGAGCGCCTCGGCAATAGCCGTTTTGCCGACACCCGGCTCACCTATCAAGCAAGGATTATTCTTCTGTCTTCTTGACAATATTTGTATTACTCTTTCAAGCTCTCTTTGTCTACCCACAATTTTATCGAGCTTTCCGTTTATAGCATCCTGTGTCAAGTTATGGCAAAAGCTGTTAAGGTTTTTGCGTCCGTCCTTCTTCTTTTTATCCTTATCCTTGCCACTATCCCTTTTCTCACCTATGCCAAAGCTTGCGTTACGCATAAGCTTAGAAAAATCTATTGTAGGACTGTCATCTTCCCCGTCCTCGTCGCCATCCTGAGCCACCGGAAGCATTTCGGAAAACATTTTTTCCATATTTTCAAGCTCCTCCTCAGAAATGCCCATTTTTTTCATAAAATCGTTAACAGGCTTTATTCCAAGCTCACGAGCACACTGTAAGCAAAGACCCTCTTGCTTTTGAACATTGTTTTCCATTTTCATTATATAAACCGTTGCCGGTCTTTTTTTGCATCTTGCACACATTTCCATATTTATTTTTCCTCTACGTCCTCTTTATAAAATCGCGTTGACTAACCCCATAATCATAGATTTATTTAAGTCCTCACGCGTTAAATTTCCTCCGAAGCCTCCTGTAACATCTGCTAAAAATTCAAGCACGAAGGAGGTTATCCATACCATTGCAAATGCAACAGCTACGCCTAAGACAAAGCCTAATATTCTGTTAAGCTTGTTAACGGAAGAAACAACAAGCAACCCGTCAATAAAGCGTACTAAAATAGACAAGGTAATTAAAATTACAATGAACAGCACCAAAACAGCCAAGGCTGTGGACAGCATATACGAAATAGCGGAGCCAATCTCCATTGAAAGGTAATCAATCTGCTCATAGCTTGCCGATTGCAAGCCATCAAGGGCGCTAACGTCTCCCAAGCCAAAATGTGCAAGCACGGTGTTATAAAATCCGGGCACATTTTTGTATAAGCTGATAAAGTTAATGAACGTATCCTCACCCTCAAGGGCAGCAGTCAATGAATTTCTGACCCAACCGACTATGGAATCGTTCATAAACCATAAATCGAACAGCTTCGCCACAGGTATCCGTATAAGGTATGCAAGTATAGCGGCCAGAATAACCTTAACAATGTCAAGAATACTTCCAACAAAGCCCCTAAACGTGTACTTGACAATCGTTAAAAGGGCAAGAACTCCAAGGATGATATCTAATATGACACTTGCGCTCACCGCTATACCTCCTTTTTCAATTTATTGATATCCGTATCAGCTTGTAGCGTTACGAAAACCATTCCTTAACCGTTGTGAAAATATTATTATTGCCGAAAAATTCCACAAGAACAGTATCTTCTATTATCTGTTTTGAGAATATATCGGGATAATAGTTCGCGCCAAAATCAAATACAAACACAATACACTTAGATAAGAGCCAGCAAATCAAGAACGATATTACCGCACCCATAAGAGCACCTAAAATGATGTTTACACTACTCCAAATCGGAACGTCACCAAGACGGTACAAAAGCTTACCTACAAAAATAAGCAAAATTTCAACAACAACAAATATTACTATAAACGCGATAACGGTGGAAATGAGCATTGACAGCGCGTTTCCAAGCGGAATTGAAAGCTCTTCAACCACCGCGTCAGTTGCAAGGTTTTGGTCAACAAAATAATGCTGAACAACATCCTTATCTATTCCTTGGCTAACCGACACTCTTGTAAACCAATCGGGGATACCGTCAAATATTTGATATAGCGCGTATCCGCCACTTTCCTGCTTTGTGGAAAGCATCAAATCCCTTACCCAGCCGTGAGATAAGTCTTCAAAAATCCAAGCGCTGATACCTCTGGCAAGAGGAGCATTAAACAAATATGCAAGAAAAATAGCAACAACAGATTTCATCATTATTACAAATGATTTAATAAATCCGCGCGCGGCATTTCTTATAATCGTAACCGTACATATTAAAGCCAAAACTATATCAAAGGTCAAGCTAATTGCCATACTACTCCTCCTTTATTTTTTCTTTTCATATATTATAACCTCTTTTTAGGCATTTGTCAATAATCGTAACAAATAGTTTTCAAATATAATCCGTCAGGCTTTGCGGTAAAGCCCGCCTTTTCTCTGTTTTTTGAAGCAATTATACTTGAAATATCAGTTGGAGCAATCTTGCCCTGCTCCACACGCAAAAGCGTACCAACCATTATTCTTACCATATTGTATAGAAATCCGTCGGCACTAACGGTAAACTCAACCAAATCTCCGTTTCTTTCAACCCTCGCTTCAAGCACCGTTCTTTCAGTGTCTTCAATTTGCGAGCCTTGTGACATAAAAGCATCAAAATTATGAGTACCAAGAAACCCCTTTGCCGCTTGGTTCATTTTTTCAACACCCTCGTCGCTTATTTCTCTGCCATATTCAAGCGCAAGACCCTCGTAAAATGGGTTTTTTATGCGACTTGCGTGAATTTTATAAACGTATTGCTTTGACCTTGCATCATATCTCGGATGAAAGTCGGCATTTACCTCCTTAGCAGACAAAACCGCAATGTCCGGAGGAAGCTTTATATTTATGGCAATTGGTACCTTTTCGATAGGTACTGTTATTTCATTCTCACTGTTTTTCGGCTCAACACTTGCACAAAAGCCAAGGGCGTGAACGCCTGCATCAGTGCGGCTGCAGCCCGTCACATTACATTCAAAGCCAAACGCCTCATTGACAGCCCTGTTTAGCATAAGCGCAACAGTTGGCAGCTCTTCTTGAAGCTGGTAGCCATGATACGCCTTGCCGTTATATGAAATTGTCAACAATACCTTTTTCATCAAAGCCACCTCCTCAATTTATTGATTATACCTTGTAGCCCTTACCGTAAATATTCAAAAGTATAACCCCTGCTATCATTCCTGCCGTTAACAGTATGAAAACGTAGTCCTTAATTTTCATTTTCAAAACGTTCATTCTCGTTCTGCCCTTACCGCCGCGATAACAACGACATTCCATAGCGGTTGCGAGCTCGTCTGCACGTCTGAAGGACGACACAAATAGCGGAATAATAATAGGAATAAGGGCTTTTGCACGCTTAATCAAGCCACCGCTTGAAAAATCTGCTCCTCTTGCCTTTTGCGCGTTCATTATCTTTGTTGTTTCATCAACAAGAGTTGGAATAAAGCGCAAGGCTATTGTCATCATCATCGCAAACTCGTGCACAGGAACCTTAATTTTCTTTAGCGGAGCCAAGCCTGTTTCTATACCGTCAGTTAGCTCAATAGGCGTTGTAGTATATGAAAAATACAAGCTGGTGCAAGCCATAAGAATTACTATTCTTAATGCCAAAATCCCCGCTCTTATTAAGCTTTCCTTGTAAATTGTAATAACCCACCAAGACCATAAAACAGTCTGCCCGTCAGTCCAAAACAGGTTAAGTATAGTGGTAATTATAACAATAATGAATATAGGCTTTAAGCCTTTAAGCACCATAAGCACAGGAACGCGGCTTACAATAACAGAAAGTACAGTTATACCGATTAACATAACGTATGCATAAATATCTGACGCCAAAAAGATGCACACTATAAACGCAATCATAAACAATAGCTTTGTTCTCGGGTCCAGCTTATGAATTGGCGAATTTTTTTCGTAATAAACTCCAAAGGATGCTTCCATATTAAACACCCCCCTCGGTTTTGCGTTGATAGAGCTGCTTTATCGCCTCAACCGCTCCATCTACTGTATAAATATCGTCGGGAATGTCAATACCCTTTTCACGAAGCAACAAAACTATTCCTGTAATTTCAGGCACATCCAAGCCAACGTCCAAAAGCAGCTTATGCTTAGAAAAAACCTCTTTGCAAGCTCCGTGTGTCACGATTTTGCCGTGAGACATAACAACGGCCCTGTCACAATACATCGCCATATCCTCCATACTGTGACTGACAATTATAACCGTTGTTCCGCTTTTTCTTTGATATTCCTTTATGCCACCAAGAATTTCGCGTCTGCCCTTTGGGTCAAGCCCTGCCGCAGGCTCATCAAGAATGAGAACCTTTGGATTCATAGCCATTACTCCCGCCAATGCAACACGCCTTTTTTGTCCGCCTGACAAATCAAAGGGGGACTTGTCAAGGATGTCTCGACTTAAGCCGCAAAACTCAGCACTTTGTAATATTCTTTTTTCTATTTCCTCGTCATCAAGCCCCATATTTTTAGGTCCGTATGCAATATCCTCCTTTACGGTATCCGCAAAAAGCTGATACTCCGGATATTGCATAACCATGCCAACCAAAAATCTTACTTTTTTAATTTCCTTTGGCTTTTCCCAAATATCTTGCCCATCAACATAAACCACGCCACTGTCAGCCTTTATCAACCCATTTAACAATTGTATAAGAGTTGATTTTCCCGAGCCTGTGTGACCGATTATACCTGTTATACAGTTTTCCTCAAATTCAAGATTTATATCATCAAGAGCTTTAATTTCATAAGGGGTTTTTTTGCCGTATATGAAATTGATTTCCTTTAATTCAACTATCGACATTTCTTTTCCTTATACACTCAAAATTATATACCCAGTAATTCGTATTCTCAACAAATCAAATTTTAGACAAATTATTTCAAACGATCCTTGATAAGCTCGGCACAAGTATCCGCATCATAAATCTGCAACGGAATATCAAGCGACAGCTCTTTATTGAGCTTATCTATCAGCTCTACGCTTTGCGGCACCTCAAGTCCTGCACGCCATAGCTTGTCTGGCTGTGAAAACACCTCATTCGGTGTTCCCTCCATATATACAGAGCCGTTTTTCATAACTACAACCTTGTCCGCCTCAACCGCTTCGTTCATATAGTGAGTTATAAGCACAATCGTCATACCCTCTTTGTTTAAGCATTTAATTGTGTTCATAACCTCTTTTCTTCCCTGAGGATCAAGCATTGCTGTCGACTCATCAAAAATGATACATTCGGGCTTCATCGCAATAGTCCCCGCAATGGCAACGCGCTGCTTTTGTCCACCAGAAAGCTTATGGGGAGCGTGTCTTGCATACTCCGTCATATTTACAATTCCAAGAGCCTCATCAACTCTTTTTCTGATTTCCTTTGAGGGCAACCCCAAATTTTCAGGACCGAAGGCAACGTCCTCCTCAACCACTGTCGCCACAATTTGGTTATCGGGATTTTGGAAAACCATACCAACCTTTTTTCTTATCTCAAAAACGTCCTCGTCCGTTAAGCTTTCATCGGTAATATCCTTGCCATCAACGTATATTTTTCCGCTGTCAGCAGTTAAGATAAGGTTAATAAGCTTAGCGGTTGTTGACTTGCCCGAGCCATTATGACCGAGAATAGCCACAAACTCCCCCCTTTGAATTTCAAGAGAGACGTTATCAACTGCAAAGTTATTCTCCTCTAAATCATAGCTTGTGTACTTAAACGAAACGTTTTCCAGCTTAATCAATGGATTTGACATCTTTATTCCTCACTTGCAACCCAACGTGCACTGGCACCGCAGGGCAAATAGCTTTTTGTTTGCGTAACAGGTAATGCAAGCTCCGCAGTTTCTGCTTTACCGCCATGCTTTTTAACAATTTCTATATCAAGAACATACCCCATTGTCAAGGCGCTCAAGCCTGTGGTGTATGAGTTTATAAGCATAAACAGAGGATCATCCGATAAAACCTTTTCGCAAAGTGACACAAAATCGCAAACAGCGTCCTCAAGCTTCCAAACCTCACCACCCGGTCCTCTACCGTAAGATGGTGGGTCCATAATTATTCCGTCATACTTGTTACCGCGACGGATTTCTCTTTCCACAAACTTGCGGCAGTCGTCAACTATGTAGCGAACGGGAGCATCCCCAAGTCCGCTTGAAGCTAAATTTTCCTTCGCGCAAGCAACCATACCCTTTGAAGCATCAACGTGCACAACCTCAGCGCCCGCCATTGCTGCCGCCGCAGTTGCGCCACCCGTGTATGCAAACAAATTCAGCACCTTAACCTTTTTGCCTCTCTTACATCTTTCGGCAATAAGACTTGAGAACCAGTCCCAATTTGCCGCCTGCTCAGGGAACAAACCAGTGTGCTTAAAGCCCATCGGCTTCAAGTTAAAGCAAAGGCTTCCGTAATTAATCGTCCATTTTTCAGGCACATCGCTTTTAATCCACGCTCCGCCGCCACTGCCTGAGCGTCTGTAAATACCGTGAGCGTTTTTCCAAAGCTTATGCTCACGCTTGCCCTTCCAAATAACCTGTGGATCCGGGCGGATTAATATATATTTTCCCCAACGTTCAAGTCTTTCTCCGTCCGAGGTATCCAAAAGCTCATAATCCTTCCAATTATCTGCTAAATACATCATTGTTCTCCATTTACATTTTGTAATATTTGCTCAGCACATTTGAGCCTGCGTGACCGTGACATATCGCAAGTGCCAAAGCGTCCGCTGTATCATCCGGCTTTGGTGGCTTTGGCAAATTCAACAAGGTCGTTACCATCATAATAACCTGCTTTTTTTCTGCCCTTCCGTAACCGACAACCGCTTGCTTAACCTGCAATGGCGTATACTCAAATATTTTCAAGCCCTTGCGGTGAGCAGCAATCAATATTGTCCCTCTCGCCTCAGCAACACAAATACCCGTTTTTTGGTTAGTATTCCAAAAAAGCTCTTCTATTGCCATAACATCAGGCTTATACTTGTCAATAATGGTATTCATTCCATCGAATATTTGGGAAAGTCTTTCCTCAATAGGCAAGCCCGCCTTGGTTTGGATTGAGCCATAGCCCATCACACGGAATTTACCGTGAACACATTCAAGCACACCCCAACCAACAATGGCAAAGCCGGGATCAATACCCAAAATAACCAATCAAAGCGCCCCCTTTTTCGATGAACGGATAATTTTTCATATTATTATAACATACAATTATACTTATGTCAAACATAATATTGTAAAATATTTTATTTTTTTGTTGATTTTATTTGTCGCTTATGCTACAATGTAATATGTGCTATTATAGGCAAATTTTTCTTGACTTGAGGTTCATTATGAAAAGCATACCTACACTTAATGTCGGACAGGTGCTTGAGATGAAAAAGCCGCATCCCTGCGGTGGCAAATTCTTTACTGTAAACCGTATCGGCTCTGACATTAAACTAACCTGTAATTTATGTGGCAGAGTATTGACGCTTGAACGAGTTAAGGTTGAAAAAATGATAAAAAACATTAATCCGGGTGGAACTGAAAATGAGTAAAAAAACAAATGAAAACAACTCCATTGCAAAAGAAGCTGTAACCGATAGCTTTTTTGATAGGATCTCCGATAAGCTTAGCTCCTGGTGGAACAAATTGTTTCCAAGGGTAAAGGAGCACTACAAGGGCAAATATTACTACCATCTTGCTTTCGGCTTGCCTGTCCTTATCCTAATAATTACGTATATTGCTATGAGCATTTCTCCTTTTGGCGAAAAATCAGTGCTAACCGTGGATATGGACGGACAGTACGTTTACTTTTTTGAACAGCTAAGGGATGTCTATACAGGACAAGCATCGTTATTTTATACCTTCGAGCGTGCTTTGGGCGGAGAATTTTTAGGTTACTTTACTTATTATATCGCTTCTCCGCTGTCCTTTATTGTTGTACTTTTTCCTGCTGCCGCAATTACTGAAGCGATAGCTATTATGCTTATACTCAAAAGCGGATTTGCGGGCCTTACCTTCTCCATCTATCTTGCCAAAACAAGAAAGAAAAATCCTACGGGCTTCATAATATTTTCAGTAATGTATGCTCTTTGCTCCTATGCTATAATGTTCCAATTCAACACAATGTGGATTGATGCTATGATATGGCTGCCACTAATAGTTTTAGGATTGGAGAGTTTGGTTAAAGAGGGCAAATACAAGTTATTTATTATCTCGCTTGCATTAGCTGTGTGCAGTAACTACTACATTGGCTATATGCTTTGCATTTTCGTTGCAATATACTTCTTTGCATTCATTCTGTCAAAATCTTCGAAAGAGCTTAACGAAATAGGCGAAACAAACCATATGCTAAAGAGCTTTGTGCGTATTGGCGTTTCTTCGGTTATTGCTCTTATGATTTCTGCCGGAATAATTTTCTCAGCATACTACGCTCTTAGCTTGGGTAAATCAAGCTTTCAGGACAACTCCTTTGCAATTGAACTGAGATTTGACTTTTTACAGTTAATTTCAAAAGCATTCTTAGGATCGTTTGAAACGATACGAAGCGAAGGCACACCAAATATCTATTCAGGTCTTTTCCCGCTCTTGCTTCTTCCCCTGTTTTACGCTTCAAAGAAGGTATCCTCTCGTGAAAAGGTTGTTTATACTGTCCTTACGTTGATTTTTGTTGCAAGCTTCTCTATAAACACCCTTGACCTTATGTGGCATGGCTTTCAAAACCCTATTTGGTTTAATTACCGCTATAGCTTTTTATTCACCTTTGTCCTCTTGCTAATGGCATACAGAGGATACGAAAGCCTTGATGACTTTAATATGCCTATTTTTGGAAAAACGTCTGCTGTTCTTACGCTTTTACTTATTCTTGTGCAACGCTTGGTTGTTCTTACAAGATACGAGTACAGCAGCACCGATAAGGCTTGGATGCCATTTGAATTCAAGCCCGATATAACCATTATCTGGCTCTCTCTTGCATTTATTCTTATCTATTTTCTCATTATTTTAGTAAGAAAGCGTACAACATTCAAAATTGCTACATCGGTGCTTTTAGGAGTAGTTATTTGCTCTGAGGCTTTAGTTCATTCCATTGTAACGTGGGACGGTATTCTTACCGAGGGCGGTAACGCTTCAAGGAACAACTATCGTACTTATGTGGATAATTTAACCGAGGTAAGTGAGACTCTTCAAGAAAAAGACAGCTCCTTCTATAGAACCGAGCATGTCTTCAACAGAAAAAGCAATGACAACCTTGTGCTCGATTTGAAGGGCGGATCGGAATTCACCTCTACCTTTAACGCTTCTACTCTTAAATTCTTAGAGCGCTTGGGCTTTGACATAGGCGGTCAGTCTGCGCTTTATTCCGCAAGTAATCCAATAACAGACTCTTTGCTTGGCATAAAATATATAATCAGCAATGACGAAACCGATTTGAAATTTTCAGAGGCAAACGATAATCTCTATCACAGAATTTTAGCCATGAACGGATACTACGTTTACGAAAATCCGTATGCTTTGCCTGTTGCTTACAGAGTCGATAAGAATTTCGAGCTTGCCCTTGAAAAAATGGAGTTTTTCGATAACAATCAATTTGTGTCAAATTACAATATGAATCTGCTCGACTGTATGATTGGTAAAAGCTCAAACGTACTGACTGCGTGTGATTATATCTTTAATAAAGGAAATCTAAAAAACTCAACTATCGACAGTGAGGGTGGCAGAGATTTCCGCAGTCCTGATGATACAAAGCCTTGTTCCTTCTATTACGAGGTTACTGCCAAAAAAAGCGGAAATATATATATGAGATTACTCTCACCGTATACAACTGCCGCTAAGGTGTATTTAAATGACTCAAGCACACCTTTGACAAGCAACTATTTCAAGGAAAAGGATAAATCCTTTATGAATTTAGGCTATTTCAAAGCCGGAGAAAAAATCAAGGTTGAAATAGAGTTCACCTGGTATCGTCTCTATCTTTGGAATACAGAGGACTATTTTGTCCAAATAGATGATAATGCACTAAAGGATGCAATGGACGTATTAAAGGACGGTGGGCTCAGAATCAATGAGCATTCTGACACAAGTATAAGCGGTACGCTCTACTCTGACGGTGATGGTCCTGTATTCACAACCATCCCTTACGATTCCAACTGGAAGGTATACGTTGATGGTGAGCGCGTAGAAACCTACAAAATGGTTGACACTATGCTCGGCTTTGACGTTACAGACGGAAAGCATACTATTGAGCTTGAATATGTTCATACACCCTTCCTTGTAGGTACAATTATAAGTATAATCGGTATAGATCTGCTTATTGTTCTGTGGATATTAGAGAAAAAGTACGGATTTAGAATTATACCGATAAAAACAATGGCTATCGTTATAGAAGAAAATGGTGATGAAGAAAATGACGTTGAAAATAACGACACCGAAGATAACACCGATGTCCAAGAAAGCGAAGTACCCATCCCTTTAGACGATACACCCCTAACACAAACAAAACACAAAAATAAGCGAGGAAAATAATGATTTATCATCTCAACGGTACGCTTGAGCTTTGCGAAGAGGGTTCTTGCGTTATTGACTGCGGTGGCGTTGGCTACAAGCTGTTTGTAAGCGACAACACCTATACCGCCATTGTAGGTCAGGTTGGTAAAAGCATGAAGCTTTTAACCTACTTGCAGGTGCGTGAGGATGCAGTAGAGCTTTACGGCTTTAAAACAAATGACGAGCTAAGTGCCTTTAAGCTTTTAATCACTGTATCAGGCGTCGGCCCTAAGGCGGCTATGTCTATTCTCTCCCTTTTAACTCCCGATAAGCTAAGTATGGCTATTTGCAGTGAAGATACAAAAACCATCTCTAAGGCAAACGGTATAGGTGCTAAAACCGCGGCAAGGGTTGTGCTTGAGCTTAAGGATAAAATTTCCAAGCAGGTCTTTGCTTCTTCAGATACAGGTTATGCTCAAGCTCCTATTTCCATTGGCAAGGGATCAAACCTTAGTGAAGCTCTCGATGCTCTTGTTGTTCTCGGTTATTCCAAAGCAGAGGCACAAAGAGCGCTTATGGGTATTGACCCCGCCCTTGACGTAACAAAAATCATTCCACTTGCTCTGTCAAAATTACTGAAATGAGGTTTAGCGTATGATTGATGAAGTAGAATTTGATTACGAAAGTCGTATACTTTCAACAGAAGCCTCGCAAGAGGACGGAGATGTGGAAATAAATCTGCGCCCTAAAGCCTTTGACGAATACATCGGTCAAGAAAAGGTTAAGGAAATGCTAAAGGTGTATATAGAAGCCGCTAAGGGCAGGGGTGATTCCCTTGACCACGTGCTTCTATACGGCCCTCCCGGTCTTGGTAAAACCACACTTTCCGGCATTATTGCGGCAGAAATGGGTGTTAACTTCCGTGTGACCTCAGGTCCGGCTATTGAAAAGCAAGGTGATTTAGCGGCTATACTTACTAACCTTGCCCCGGGTGACGTACTTTTTATTGACGAAATTCACCGTCTCTCCCGTTCCATTGAGGAAATTCTCTATCCTGCTATGGAGGACTATGTGCTTGACATTATTATCGGCAAGGGTCCTGCGGCAAGAAGTATTCGTGTGCCACTACCTAAGTTTACATTGATTGGCGCAACCACAAGAGCAGGACAATTAACCACACCGTTGCGTGACCGTTTCGGCGTTTTGCTCCGTTTAGAGCTATACTCTAACGAGGAGCTTGCTACCATTATCAAAAGAAGCGCGTCTCTTTTGGAGGTGGAAATCGACGAAGAAGGCGCCTTTGAAATTGCTTCCCGTTCCCGCGGAACACCTCGTATTGCAAACAGACTCTTGAAGCGAGTGCGTGACTTTGCGCAGGTCAAGGGTGACGGTGCAATCACATTAAAAATTGCTCAAACTGCCTTGAAGGCTCTTGAAATTGACGAGCTTGGTCTTGACAACATTGACAGAAAGCTCCTTGAAACAATGATTAAGTTTTATGACGGCGGTCCTGTGGGTCTTGAAACCTTAGCGGCAACCATTGGCGAGGAAGCTATCACCATTGAGGACGTTTATGAGCCGTATTTGATGCAAATCGGCTTTATTTCAAGAACTCCGCGAGGAAGATGCGTAACACGTCTTGCCTACGAGCATCTCGGTTTACCGTACAGAGGAAGCACCTTACAGTTGAAAATTGATGACTAAAAACTACACTCCGATCCAAAAAGTGGACCGGAGTGTTTGTTTTTATGGCTTTTTGACTCTGAAAAAGAGAGATTTTAACGCTTTCCAATTGAAGGGAATTAAGGGATACAAATAATCGCGTCTGCCAAGGACAGTTTGATTTGTTGCTATCAAAATTATCGTCACAAGCGTACCTATAATTAGTCCCCAATAGCTCAAAAAATGAACTAATACGATTGTCAATATTCTCATAAACTTGAAGGCATAGCCAAGCTCGTAGTTAGATTGTGTAAAGCCCGCTATTGCCTCAATTGCCATATAGAAGATTGCATCAGGGCAAAGCCAACCGATTTCCACCGCGAAATCACCGAGCAAAAGTCCACCCACAACGCTAAAGGAGTTAGAAAGAACGTTTGGTGTGTTTAACGAGGCAAGCTTTAAGCCGTCAAGTACAAATTCCACTATCAAAAGCTGCCCTATTATGGGCACGCTACCTGTATTATTTGGAACTATGAAGGATATCCACTCCGGTAATATTTCCGAGTTTACAACGAGTGTGTACCAAACAGGAGTTAAAAAGATAGCACCTAAAAACACCATTTGACGTATCAAGCGCAAATACGTGCCTGTAAAGCTGGGATAATAATAATCATTCGTCTCCTGCAAAAAGTCAAAAATTGCCGTTGGCAATATCATAGCCTCGGGAGATGTGTCGCACAAGACTATAACGCTCCCTTCTAATATTGAAGCACAAGCGGCATCAGGTCTTTCTGTACATCTGACCTTCGGGAACGGATTGTACCATTTTTTTCTGATTAAGCACTCAATTAAGCTTTGATGACCCATAGGTAAGGCGTCCGTTTTGATTGAATTTATCTTTTCAATCAGTTGTTTTACATACACGGGGTCGGCTTTTCCTTCAATATACACTATTGCCACATCTGTTTTAGACATTTCTCCCACGTTTGCATATTTTACCGTTAAGCGCGGGTCTCTGATTCTTCGCCTTACCATAGCTGTATTAAAAATCAAGGTTTCCACAAAGCCGTCACGGGCGCCGCGCATAACCTTGTCGTTGCCCGGCTCCTCCGTAACTCTTGCCGGGTATGAGCGCGCATCAACTATAACTGCGCCCTTACCAAAGCCATCTGCAAAAATAACACTGCATCCGCTTAGCACCATTGTAACGATAGTATCAATGTCATATGCCGCATCCACCTCAACGCTTGGGACGGAGTTTTTTATAAATTTTTCAACCGCCCCTTCCTTGCCGTTTCCGAAATCCTTAACCGTTGTTAAGTGCATCATTAATTTTTGCATAATTGCCGCTGTAACAAAGCCGTCAACATAGTACATTGTCACCCTTTGAGAATTTATTACCATTTCTCTTTTGATTATATCAAAATTCTCTTTTACATTTAAAATTCTGTCAAGAGTGTCGATATTTTCATCAAAATCACAAGAAAGCTCTTGCATTAAAATACCTCCGCAAATACTTTTTGGTTAGTATTTGCGGAGGCTTGATTTTTTATTATTACTTTTTATCGTTTTTAAAGAATTGATAAAAATAGCAGGGTATCATACCGTTATAAAGCTTTCTTATTTTGTCTGCCTTTCTGCCATAGAGCTTACAGAATTCCTCATGGCTTGTAATAACGTATATCTGCCATCTATCAAGTGTTTTAAAATGCTCGCCCATTTTCTTGTATAGCGCTTCCGTTTCCTTCATCGAAAACAGTCGCTCTCCGTACGGCGGGTTGCACACAACTGTTCCTCGCCTGCCCTCGGTTTTAATAGTTAGGGCGTCCTGGGTGAATATTTTCATATTTTTATAAACGCCGGCGTGCTTTGCGGTTTCCTTTGCTATCTCAACACACTCAGGGTCTATATCCGAAGCATAAGCCATAAACTGCGAGTCCGTTATAATTTTACTGCGTGCATCTTCCCTTGCATTTGTCCAAATAGCTTTATCAAATTGAGGGAAGGTTTGCGCCGCAAAGGCTCTGTTAAGTCCCGGCGCCGTATTGGTCATTAGCATTGCAGCTTCAGTTGCAATAGTTCCAGAGCCGCAAAAGGGGTCCCAAAAAAGAACATCCTCTCTCGGTCTTGATAGCTTTGCCAACGCGCACGCCAAGGTTTCTCTAATAGGTGCTTCATTTGACTTTGGGCGGTACCCTCTTTTATGCAGAGGGACGCCCGAGGTATCTATCATAATAGTAGCTCTGTTTTTGAAAATAAAGAAGTCTATTTGATATTTCACTCCATTTTCATTAAACCAAGTAATACCGTATTTACTTGACAAACGGGAAACCACTGCTTTTTTTATTATTTTTTGGCAATCGGGAATTGAAAAAAGCTGGCTTTTTATACTGTGGCCTCTTACGGGGAATTCATCCTCTGCCCCAATCCAATTTTCCCATTCAAGCGCCTTAGTTCCTTCAAACAAGTCATCAAAGGTATAAGCGTTAAATTCGCCCATTTTTATGTAAAGTCTTTCTGCAAAGCGCAAATTCACACTGCAATTCGCCACCGCATATTCGTCTCCTGTAAAACTGACTCTACCATCCATCGTTTCGGTTCTTTTGTAGCCTAAGCGGTCAATTTCCTCACCAAGCAAGCTTTCCAAACCAAAAAGACAGGTTGCAACGTATTCTATAATCAATTTTATTCTCCTTATGCTTTTTTAAGTGTGAATGAAAATTCACACCATTTTTCGTATTCACTAGCCACGCGCATATCTCCGTCGTGAGCATCTATAATAGTTTTTGAAATAAACAAGCCGAGTCCTACACCTGTTTTGTCAAGCCCGCGGCTCTTGTCACTCTTGTAAAATCTGTCAAATACAAAGGGCTGCTCCTCTTTTGCTATGCCAATTCCCTCGTTATACACAGAAAACTTTATTTTTTCTTCATCAAGATATGAAATATTAACTACGTATCTTCCCTTAGGATAAGAAAATTTTATAGCGTTGTGACAAAGATTGTACACCACCTGGTTTATAGCATCCCTGTCTCCAAAGGCGAGCATATCGTACTCATCGGTATTAAATTCAACGTAAAGCTCCTTTTCGTTAAACTGCTGTTCAAAGGAAATAACGGTTTGACGGGAAAGCTCACATATGTTGAACGGTCTTTTATCAAATTTTCTGTCACCCGACTGAAGCCTTGAAATATCAAGCAAGGAACTAACAAGACGGCTTAAGCGCTTAACCTCGCTCTTAATTATATTAAGATAGTATTCTTCCTTTTCTTTTGGTATTGCGCCATCCAAAATACCGTCGATAAAGCCTGCTATCGTTGTCATCGGCGTTCTCAAATCGTGAGAAACACTGCTCAAAAATTGCTTTTGCATATCGTCTTTCGACTGAATTTCCACCGCCATTTTGTTAAAGGAACGCGCAAGGTCCGTTATTTCATCATTTCCTCTTTCGGGCACGCGCACATTGTATTTACCGTGTGCAAAGCTTTTAGCCGCATTACTTATCTCTCGCAAAGGAGTTGTAACCTTGTAGCTTACCACATAAATTACGACAAGCATAACCACACAAAGCCAAATTGCGGTAAAAGACATTGATCGGAGCATTTCAAAAATCAAGTCTGTGCCCTCACTCTGTCCTTCAAAGGAAATAATAAAGCCATCCAATTGTCCATCAGTATTTTCAAGTGCAGAGGCAAACCATATAACCTTGTCATTGAACAACCCGTTACAGTTATTATTCATTGACAAATCTCCCTCTTTTACGACTGCATTTATCGTACCTATGGGAACTCTTTCGGTCTTTAAAAAGTCAATTTGCGCTTGATTTTGACTTGTATAATGCACCACTGGGTCCGTATCTTGTGCTCCCTTGTATGCGTGCATTATAATTGTCCCTTCCCTATCAGCAACTATTATCTGGCTACTGTCGGAAGCTAAGAATATTGCCTTCAATACGGATTTTAGCTGTTCCTCCGTCTCCTTTAAGTATTGCTCCGATGCCATACCCGAAGGGATTTTATAATACGTTTCAAAAATCATATTTGAGGCAGAAAGCTCGTCCATTTTTTCATCTACTGAATAGCTTGTTATGATTGACGCTATCAAAACGCCAAGAACGAAAATCGTTATAATAATAATTGACATAAAAACAATCATATATCGTGTTGTTATGGCTCTTAATATTTTCGACATACTCCACCTCCTTATTTCTATATGAATAGTATAATTCAAAATTCTTGCAAAGTCAATACGAAAGGGATGCAAAATTGCATCCCTTAAAATTATTCTGCGCTTTGAGGAAGAACCTCAAACTTATAGCCAACGCCCCAAACGGTTTTAAGCTCCCATTTGTCGGAAACACCGCTCAATTTCTCACGAAGTCTTTTAACGTGAACGTCAACAGTACGGGAATCTCCAAGATAATCAAAGCTCCACACCTTATTAAGGAGCTGGTCTCTTGTATATACTCTGTTAAAGTTCTTTGCAAGGAAATAAAGTAGCATAAGCTCCTTATGTGGAATATCAATGCTCTCGCCCTTAATTTTCAGCTCGTGATTAGCTAAGCTGATTTCCATATTATCAAAGCGGAGAGTATCGCGGTCAACATGTGTTTCCATTGTGCTATATCTTCTAAGCACTGCCTTAACTCTTGCCAAAAGCTCCTTCATGTCAAAGGGCTTTACAACAAAGTCGTCAGCGCCAAGCTCAAGACCCAAAACCTTATCAAAAACCTCTCCCTTGGCAGTTATCATAATCATTGGCTTGTTGGAGTTCGCTCTGATTTCGCGGCAAACGTCCGTGCCATCCTTCTTAGGAAGCATAAGGTCAAGCAAAACAATATCGGGATCATAGCTTTTGAAAAGAGCCATACCTTCAACACCGTCACCTGCAATTACAACATCGTAACCCTCATTTTGAAAATAAATCTTGATAAGCTCACAAATATTAGCATCATCATCAATAATTAACATCTTTGTACCAAGCATATTTTTAGCCTCCTTTTCTTTTCCAACAGGTATTATATCACATTTTAAACGAATTGTAAACAATTTATCTCATTTTTTCGCAACTTAGTTTAAAGTTGCTTAATATCTTGTTTATATTTTACAGGATGATTGTGAAAATTGTGTGAATATAGGGTGTGATTATACCAAAAATACGAAGTTTTTTAAAAATTTGTCTCTAAGACTTGCACAAACATAAAAAATAATGTATAATATGTTCGATTTATTACAATTTTGTTACGAGGTATATATGAAGCTTGGTATTGTTGGCTTGCCAAACGTTGGCAAAAGCACACTTTTTAATGCACTAACTAATGCAGGAGCGCAAAGCGCAAACTACCCATTCTGCACAATAGAACCAAACGTTGGCGTTGTTATGGTGCCTGATTCACGTTTGGACGTATTGGCAGAAATGTATAATCCTGAAAAATATACACCTGCCGTTATTGAATTTGTTGACATTGCAGGTCTTGTTAAGGGTGCATCCAAGGGCGAGGGTCTTGGCAACAAATTCCTTTCTCACATCCGTGAGGTTGATGCATTCGTACACGTTGTTCCTTGCTTTGAAAACACTGACATTATTCACGTTGACGGTAGCATAAATCCAATACGCGACCTTGAAACTATTAATTTTGAG
>JAZSGX010000067.1:0-62687 GCA_045532975.1 Eubacteriales bacterium
ATTCAGCTGACCGATACTAATAGACCGAAAGCTTGAACTACTTTGTATCGATTATCTCAATCAATACTTTGTTGAATACACTAAAACAAGCGTTCTCATTCCTTTCTTTCTTGGGTTTTTAATGAGCATTTTGCTCAAAAGAAGCGCTTGCGGGCGATTCCGATGCACCTCTAGCTCAGTTGGTAGAGCAACTGACTCTTAATCAGTGGGTCCGGAGTTCGAGTCTCCGGAGGTGCACCATTTAGGTTACAATGGCTGTTAAACAAGACGGTCGTGGTAATAGATAAATTTCGCACAAACTAAGGCGAAATACGGTAGCGGAGCCACTCCGCAGTTGGTGTTACTATCGCACAGGGTCCACCTGTACCCATTCCGAACACAGAAGTTAAGCTGTGCGGAGCCGAAGATACTTGACTGGCGACGGTCCGGGAAAATAGGTCAATGCCAACACAAGTAAACGCTTTTAGGAAGACAAATTCTTAAAAGCGTTTTGCTTTCTAACAATTGAATAGGAAAAAGGAAAAAGTTGGTGTTACTATCGCACAGGGTCCACCTGTACCCATTCCGAACACAGAAGTTAAGCTGTGCGGAGCCGAAGATACTTGCTTGGCGACGAGCCGGGAAAATAGGTCAATGCCAACATTTTTCCAATTCTATTTGATTGAAAATATCAGATTAGGGAATACTTAATCTGTTAAATACGGAAAACGTGAATGCGTTATCCCCAATATTCCGAATTAGCTCAGTTGGCAGAGCACCTGACTGTTAATCAGGTTGTCGCTGGTTCGAGCCCAGCATTCGGAGCCATAAAAGAAAAGCACGAACTTAGTTCGTGCTTTTCTTTTATTATGGTTCCAAATGCTGAGCTCTCACATAGCTCCATCTAATCACAGTTTGTGCTCTCAAAAGCGAGCTACTCAGTTGGCAGGCGGACCGAGAAAAACAATTAAGTATTGTTTTTCGACGGGAGTTAACTAAAACAAGGAGTTTTGAAGCCGAGTGTATCGAGGCGCGCAAAACGAGTATGTTTTAGGAAGTTGGTTTAGTTAATCAGGTTGTCGCTGGTTCACGCTTCGCGTCCACTCCAGTCGCATAGTCGATTAACTTCGCTTCGATACGCTCAGCTTGTTACTCTTCTTGCTTTGTGGAGAGAACTGCGGCGAAAACAATTCTTAATTATTTTCGCTCTTGTTCCCCAGCATTCGGAGCCATAAAAGAACCACACGAACCAAGTTCGTGTGGTTTCTTTTATTACTCCGATTGTTATGGCGAAAATCTGCTCACGTCAGTGATTGCTGCGACGGACGAAGTCCTAGTCCCTGAAAGGGGGTTCGAGCCTTAGAGCGCCATAACAACTGGGCGTCTCACCAGCGACCGCTGGTTCCACCTACGGTGCCGCTCCAGTCATATGGTCGTTCTGTGTCGCAATCGCAGATCACTCCGAGAACTCCCTATTTTGTGGAGAGAATTTCGTTTAAAACGATACTTAATCGTTTTAAACTTCATTCCCCAGCAGTGGGAGCCAAAACAAAAAGGACACCAAAACCTATATTAGAAATACTCAAGTGCAATTCAAAAACTGCCTTTGAATACGGAATGCGATATCGTATAAAAAATTCTTAATGCTCGTAATAATACTCTAAAGCTACATAATAGCGGGGCTTTGGGCTTTGATTTAAGTGTATATAAAGAAAAGTGCAAGCCTCACTTTGACTTGCACTTTATAATATTTTCCTCCAAAAGATAACATAATCAAAGGCTTACCAAGCACAGCCCCAATATGCCGATTAGTATACCAGTTAGCTTTTTTACAGTCATTTTTTCCTTAAACAAAAATATTGAGCCGAAACAGACTAAAATAATACCAAGACCGTTAAACAGTGGGAATAAAACCACAGATGGCACTTTGCCGGCAAGAAGAGTCATTACTGTGCTGATAATACACAGAGATAATGCACTGCCAATAGCGAATGGATACATCGCCTTAGCCCTTGATTTCAATTCAATGTGTGGCTTTGAAATGACTACTAAAATCAAAAATGCAACAACAAATGAGTAATAGTTATATGCACTTACGCTTTGGTCCTTAAAGTAGAGTGACATCATTTTTTGTATAACCATAACAGCGCCACTGGTTAAGAAAATTATAATGCCGATTATAATTCCCAATAGCTCATATTTCTTTGCTTCACCCTTTGAATCCTTTAATAGTACAATTGAACAAATAGCCAAAATTATACCAACTAGGGACACAAGGCTCAATTTTTCAGACCACAAGAAATGTCCCAATACGCAAGGAACGATCATACCTGATGCGTGGCAAAGGGACATAAAAGCAACCGATGTTTTTTCATACCCTGTCATTATTAATGTTTTGCTGATTGCATACATAACACCACATGCAATGCCGCAAGCAATTGCGCCCCAACCGAATTTGGGAGCATCATCTAAAATAACTAATGGGATAAAGAAAAAACTGCCGATAAGAAATTTAAACGCATTATAAAATGCGTTCATTCGTACACCGTTTTTCGCTGATGCAAGCTTATCGCAAAACGCATTTGTTGCGTAAAGAGGCACACAAGCTAAAATTATAAGTATTTCCTTCATAATTAAATAGTTATAGTTAAATTGTTTTTCTTTTTGCTTGATAATGTAAATGTCTTGCTTATTGTTTTTTTGTCTTTTATGATTTCAATTTCATAATCACCGTAAAAGCCTCTGAAATTCACACAGCCCTCATCATTCAAGGTTAAATTAATCTCAGTGTGCCATTTCTTGTTGATTAAATTGTCAAGCATAATGTAAGATGGCTTTGGTGTCATATCAAATCTTAATAAACCACCATAGTACACATTTTCACCCACTGTCATATTTCCTTGAGACCATCTTATAGCCTCAGGCGTAGGATTATCAACATAAGCATAGCCATCAACTAAATTCCAATATATAATTTGCTCCATTGATGGGTGTGAAAACCAAATAGTATATAAGCATTCAAGAATTTTAGCTTGAATTTCCTCGTCGGCTGGTTCATTGGAGTAAGCAGGAATGGTTATTTCTGTTACCTGCAAATGCTTTGACAAATTAGAATATAAATTCATATGTTTGTAAAGGCATTTAGGATTGTAAAGATAGCTTGATTTGTTTATTTCGGACTCTCTGCTTTCAAACACGTGGAACTGTGCTCCAATGGCATCAATTCGAGCGCCCTTTAGCATATTTGCTTCGGTGTATGCGTAATAGCTATCGGTTGAACGGCAGTTTTCACCCCAAAATGCATCGGTATGTTCGTTTATAACCAGCTGATTATTAGGAAAATACTTTTCAGCTAGCTTAAAGCACCATTCTATGTAATCATTTTCGTCATAAAATTCAGTGACCCTATGATTCCAAAGCATTTCGTTAGTTACTTCAATAGTCGGGATTTTATCTGCATATCTATGTGCAATTTCCTTATATCTATTTTCAAGTGCTTCCTTAATTTCGTCAATCGTTGCATTAGATAGCCATTTGGGGAAGTGATGCTCGTATGCAAGAGCGTGCTCTCTTGGTTCAATTCCGTTTTCCTCGCAGTATTCCATACACAAATCAATGGCGGGACGTCGATAATATTTTTCTGAATTTTTATCATATCTCAGCTTGCCCCTTTCAGGCTCAACGGAGCTCCAATAAAAGGGCAGAGTAGCCATATTGAAAATATTTTTAAAATAATCCCTATAAAGTAGGTTTTTTTCATTGGTTTCAAGCTCATCAAGTAAAAACAGATTAGCGCCAAATTTAAATTCGTGCTTAATTTGGTTAATCTTAATTTTTGCATTGGGTACAGCATTTCCGTTTTCATCAATTACGGAAATTGTCATATCGCCCTTGCGATATTTTTCTATATTTTCGCTTACTGTGCATTCGAAAAATTCCTTATTGCTTTCAAAGTGTTCAAGCACCTTATATCTATCCATATTTTCTCCTTTTTAAGCATGTTGATTTTTATATTTTTTAATGTATTCTGTGGGGGACACGCCAATTTGTTCCTTGAATTGCCTGCTGAAAAAGTAAATGTCGGAAAAATTACACATCTCGGCAATTTGATTAACGGAATATCTTCGCACCGATAACAGCTCGCAGGCATAATTCATTTTCTTTTGAATTATGTATTTTTTAACCGAAACCCCAAACTTTTTCTTGAATAACCGTTTTAGACACGATTCGCTTATTTCGCAAACGGATGCTAGATATTCGTTTGTCAAGCTCTTATCCAAAAAGCCCTGCTCAATTTCCTCAATTGCAGGAAGAATTTTTACGTATTGCTCCGTGGGCAAATAATTGTTTTTTTGAAGGCTTGAGAGAATTTTATAAAGCAGGGACATGCTTTCGAAGTAATACCCTTCGCCTTTATTGTTCCAAACGGAAAACAGCTTTTTGAAAAGAGATCCTATATATTCGTTGCTTTTGGAGTGTACAGTAAAGGCAACACTCGATATTGGCTTGTCGGATTCAAAGAAAACATCTATACATTCACCTAATTTTGAACGCTCAATTTCATATTTGGAAACAGTTCCGCGGGGTAAAAAGCGCACGGTGCTTGGTGACACCTTCAAGACCGTGTCGCCAAAATATACAGTATATTCACCTGAAAAGTCAAAAATCAATTCATTAGCCGGAAGCAAGCTTGCGTAGCTCTCGACACTTTTTTGCTTTCTGAATAATACAACCTTTTCAATTTTAGTAATAAGAAAATTATTTTCCATATAATCCTCCCTGAAAATTATAAGTCTCTTTTTTGGTAAATTCAATACAATTGAATTATATCATATAAATTGATGTAAAAAAAGTACAAATTGACCTGAAAATAAAAAGAGTAAAGCTGATTTTTTGGAAGTGTTAATTCGGTAAAAATAAAAAACACTTGACTTTGACCCGAGGTTAGAGTTTATAATATTTATATAAGGGGGTGATTGTTTTGAAAATCAACGATGTTGAAAAAATAACGGGTCTGACAAGCAAAGCAATCCGTTTATATGAAAGCAAGGGACTAATTAACATTTCAAGAGAGGAAAACGGTTATCGTAATTATAGTGAGAGTGACGTTGAAGCCTTAAAGGAAATAAAGCTTTTTAGAAGAATTGGCATAGCTATATCCGATATTAAGCTGTATCTGTTTGGGGTAGTTAGCTTAGAGGAGCTAATAGAAAAAAGAAAGGCTGAAATTCTAAAGGAAAGCGGCAAAAATTCTGAAATATATGGCATTTGCGAAAGCATTTCTGCAAAAAGCTCATTGGAAGCTCTTGAAAATAATGAAAGCTTTACCGAAAACGAAAAAGCAAGAAACGGTGGTTATGGCACACCCTGTGTGGGCATAGACATCGGCACAACAACTATAAGCGCCCTTGTGTACGATATTGATAATAAGGAGCAAATAGAAGCCTATACCCTGCCACACAACTCATACACCCAAAGGGGAGCATTTTCGGAGCAGGACGTGTCGATAATTATGGAAAAAGCAAAAAAGCTTTTGTACCATATTCTTTCAACCTATGAGAATATAGTAAGCATTGGCATAACAGGTCAAATGCACGGAATTGTGTATATAGATGAAAACGGACAGGCAGTATCTAACCTTATAAATTGGCAGGACAAGCGCGCAGACCAAGTAATAAGGGACGAAAAAACAACCTGTGATTTAATTTACGATGTAACAGGTGAGCGTATTTCAACAGGCTATGGTATTGCAACCCATTATTACAATATGCTAAATGGACTTGTGCCAAGGGGCGCTTGCGGCATTTGTACAATAATGGATTTGTTTGCTATGGAAATATGCGGTAACAAAAAAGTTATAACTCACACATCTCTTGGCGGTAGCCTTGGTATGCTTGATGTAAAAAATAGTAGCTTTAAATATGATAAGCTAGCCATTCTTGGCATAGATAAGGAGCTTTTACCACAGGTAAGTGATAAGAGCCTAATTATAGGTAAATGCAAGGGTATACCGGTAGCTATTCCAATAGGGGACAACCAAGCAAGCTTTTTAGGCTCGGTTAGTAAAAATGAGGACAGTATGCTTGTAAATATAGGCACAGGGTCCCAAATCTCCTATGCAACCGATGAATATCAAGAGGTAGATAAGGAGCTGGAATTACGTCCACTCATTGAGGGTAAATACTTAGTTTGTGGCTCAGCCCTTTGTGGTGGCTTTGCCTATTCAATGGTTGAGGAGTTTTTTAGAAGCTATACGGTAAGCGCAGGGGTACAGGAAAAATCTCAATATAGCGTAATAAATCAGTTAGCCAAGCAAGCCTATGAAAATGGAGAAGAGGGTCTTTTAGTGGATGCCTTTTTCTGTGGAAAGCGTAGCGACCCTAACCTAAGAGGCTCTATTAAAAATATAGATAGACACAGCTTTACTCCGCAAGCCCTTGTTTTAGGAGTGCTTAAGGGAATGTGTAATGAGCTATATGAGCTTTATGAAAAGGTCCCTTGCAAAAAATCGCACATAGTTGCATCCGGTGGAGCTATTAAGAGAACAGAAATTCTAAAGGACATAATAGCTAAGCGCTTTGGAGCAACTGTTTCAGCTAATAGAGTTGACGAAGAATCATCAACAGGTGCTGCCCTTTTCTCAGCATTAGCAGTTGGAAAAATCAAGTATAATAATGGCTTTTCAGAGTATGTAGGAGGGTAATATGAAGGACTTTACAATAGCCTTTGAAATTGCAAAAAATCCAATTTATGCCGTATCCTTTAAGAACGGAAGAAAAACACTTGAAGTACAAGCCTTTAACGGTATCCTTACCATATCATCACAATATGATTTTAATATGCGTCCTCTCGAATTAACCTGCGAAGTAAAAGAAGGGGATAAAATTAAGGCTGTATTCCTTGATTACAGAATAGAGCTATATGTAAATGGCACCATAATGGACGAGGAGTGGCCCTGTGGCACAAGGCTTTTTGAAATTGGTGATACAATTGTAGGTAGCATAGATATACAGGCTAATGAATATGGAGCAAATGAAAAGGAAGAGCCAAGCGTAATTGGCACCTTTGAAAATGCACAAGGCTGGTATCCCGGAAACGGAGTGTTTGTAGGGGATTGTATGCCTTATGTAAGAAATGGCGAATACCACGTTTTGTATCTAAAGGATAGACACCATCATAAAAGCAAATGGGGAATGGGCGCACATCAATGGGAGCATATATCAACTAAGGACTTTAAAAAATGGAGCATACACCCAATGGCGGTGCCTATTACCAAAAAGGAAGAATGCTCTATATGTACAGGCTCTTGGATACAAAAAGGGAATGAAGAGCATTTATATTACACCGTAAGACGGAGTGGCTTGCCTGCAATAATTACAAGAAGTATATCCTATGATGGCTATCATTTTAAAAAGGACGAGTTCTTTGGCTTTACCATATCGGAAAAATATAACGGACCCGTTGCAAGAGATCCCAAGGTAATAATGGGCGAGGACGGATTATATCATATGTTTTTGACAACCGTGCTTGTCAAAGAAAATAAGGGCTGTCTTGTTCACTATGTATCAAAGGACTTAGAAAAGTGGGAAGAGGCAGAAAAAACCATACACGTGGTTGAAAATAGCGACCATCCGGAGTGCCCCGACTACTTTAAGTACAATGGAAAATATTATCTTGTATTTAGTATTCGTGGCAGAGCCAAATACTTAGTGTCAGATAAGCCCTTTGATGGCTTTGTGTCCGTAACCGAGGAGCTAATCCCCTGTGCAGGTGTGCCAAAATGCGCCCAGTGGAACGGAAAGCTTATATTTACAGGCTTTGAGGCAATAAACGGATATGCAGGCTCAATGACCTTTAAATGCGCTACCGCCAAGGAAAACGGAGAGCTTATATTTGAGGACCTTTAATAAAAATTCAAAAAAATTTTGAAAAACACTTGACCTTGACCCAAGGTTATAGTTTACAATTACAATGAGCAATAGTATGCTTAATTAAAAAGAATAAATTTAGGGAGAAAAAGGCAATGAAGAAAAAACTGTTTTTGACAATCATTATGGCAACTGTTCTTGTTTTGGTACTTGCATTTGCAGTGTCGGCAGACTCTGTTCATAACGAGAACACGGTTGACTATAGTGCAACTGTAACACTTGGTGACGGAGCTGTGCTTCGTTTGTATGACGAAAACAAAGAAGCCCTTATTTGGTACATTGACGGTACAGATGAGGGAGGAAAGACAAAATATTCATCGGTCCGCGCGGATGACTCTAATAGGGTAACGTGGAAAGCAGAAAGCTGGGACGAGGTTCAAAACTGGGACGCCCTGCTTGAGGATGGAAAAACATCAATTAAAAGCAAAATAGTAGTAATTAATTTGATGGACGATGATGTTGTTAGAAATACAGGTAACGCTAATTATCTCTACAAGCCTATGAACAACTTTAAGCGGTTGTTTGAGAGTATGAAAAACCTTGAATACTGTTACCTAAGACTTGATACGAAGCAAATTAACACAAACTCCTTTTCTGGATGCACCAAATTGAAGTATATAAACTTAGAGAATTTGACACAACTTCAAAGAATGGCACAGAACAGTCAGTT
Source organism: Eubacteriales bacterium (assembly GCA_045532975.1). Taxonomy (GTDB): domain Bacteria; phylum Bacillota; class Clostridia; order Oscillospirales; family CAG-272; genus RGIG2000. The sequence continues at coordinate 8,578 of JAZSGX010000067.1, forward strand.
CAGCGGATGCACAAGCTTGTTTGACGGACAGGTGCTTGACCTTACAAGAACTCAATTATACGAATTTGAGGGCTCCTCAACCTTTAGCGGCGTTCCCTTTAAAGGTGTAAAATTCCCGGAAACAATGGCTAAAGTGGGTAGTGGAACAACATTTAATAACTGCACAAAGCTTGAATTTGTCTCCATAGGTAACAAGGCAAGATTCTACGGCACACCGTTTAGTGGTTGCACATCACTTAAAGCAATTTACTATGTTGGTACATTAGACGAATTAACTGCTTCAATCGGTAGCAGCGTGGTTACCGCTACAACAAAATCTTATGCTGAATACAAGGCGCTTTCCGACAAGAGTGGAGTATATGCTGTGTATAATTACAGCAGATGCGAGGCGTTTAACCAAGGCGTACACGGAACAATAAATGTAACAAATGCTTGCGTTGGTATTTGCTCAGTGTGTGATGAGACAGTTGTTAACCATGTGGACGGAAATACAGGCGTAACAATTACATATTCGAATTATGCAGATGAAGGAACAAAAACATTAAAATGTAATAACACAGGCTGTACATATAACACAACAGAAGCGGCTTCTAAACTCTTTACATGTCTCGGCTATTCAGCACCTGAGGACGGCAGAGGTGGAATTGCAATCGGCTTTACTGTAAATAATGAAGCTATTAAAGAATACACAGAAGCAACAGGAAAAACCTTAAAATACGGTGTATTTGCAGTATTAAAGGATAGACTTGGTGATAATGATGTGTTTGCAGATGATGGCACAGTGGCAGAGGGTGTTATCGATGTTGAAATTACAAAATACGAGTTTGTAGTATTTGAAATTAAAATAGTTGGCTTTACTGATGAGCAGAAAGATACAAAGCTTGCTATGGGTGCATATGTAGCTGTAACAGATGGTGAAACTACAAAATATTCATATATGCAGGACGACTCCAAGGGCGTAAAGGTAGGAAATTACTACTTTGTTTCATATAACAATATTGTAGGCAAGCCTGCAGTAGAATAAGAGGTGGTACAATGAAATATGTAACACCAAAATATGAAATGTCTGTTATAGAAACAGAAGATATTATAACTGCTTCATCTAGTCAGGCTGCTAATTATGAGATTGAAGAAAAGGATGATGGAAGTGGAAATATCTTAATAGATATAGGCAAGCTATTTTTCAGTTAAACAACAGAAAAGCTGTATAGAGTAGAATCTATATGGCTTTTTCTTTTTGCAAAAAACTTCAAAAAAGAGGTAACAAAAGAACTCGGTTTGAGTTGGAAAATAAATGGAGCGGTGGTTTATGGTGTAATGTTGGGCTAAGAGGTAGCTGCTTTTGCAATTGGTGAATTGTTGTTGCGTTTTGCAATTGACTGTGATATAATTGAGAAAAAAGGATGTGGCGAAATGGAAACAAGATTTTATGAGGTTGTAAGAATTGAGGGCGAATATGCTTACATTAAGAATGTAGAAACAGGCGAGGAGATTTTTATCGCTATGTTTTTGTTGCCTGATGGGGTTGATATTGGCACAAAATTAAAATATGAAATGCTTGAATACGAAATAATTGATTAAGGAGATATTTTATGAAAAAGGTTGCAGTTTTTATGCTTTTCGGTCAGTCCAATGCGACGGGACACGCTATGCCAATGGAGGAAAAGGACATAATTCGCGAGCCGCTTAAAAACGTTTTTGGATTGAACAGAGAGCCAAATCAGAGCTTTGACACTGAAAAGGTTAAGTTTACAGGTTATACAAGCTTTGGTATGAATTTGGCGGAAAATCAGGACAATACCTATTCCGTTGCTAACTGCTTGGCAAAGAGATGGCAGGCGGATATTGATAACGGTGTGGAATTGCCTGACTTATATATAATTCATATTTCCATAGGCTCACAGGGTGTGTACGGAATGTGGAGCCCACACAGGGCGAAAAAGCTAATACCGGGCAAGCTTGGGGATTGCGACGTTTCTATGTATCCTCTTGCGGTGCATGTCCTCGGACTTACCAAAAAGTATTTTGAGGAAAACGAGATGGAGCCCGATTTTGTGGGCATACATTGGCGTGGTGGTGAGCAGGAGACATGGCAGCATACATCTCGTCTTGAGGGTCGCTTAAAGGCAGATTACTTAACTATCTTCAATGGCTTGCGCGAGGCAATCGGAGCAGAGGCGCCTATTGTTTTACATAGGATGCCTTTTGTACAGGTTATGAAAAATGCGGATGCAAGCGGTAAGTGTCTTGACTCTATGAATTATATAAATGGTCTATTTGAGGAAATGGCGAACGAGCTATCTAAAACAAGTGTGTTTGATGTAAGAAGATGTCCCTTCTATGATGAGAACACCTGGGACTGCAACATATTCCGCTGGGATTTAATTCATTATCAGGGCAGGACAAACGATTGGGTAGCTTCCGAGATTTTAGAAAATTATAAAAAGGAGCGTCAAATATAATGAAAAGAATCGTAGCGTTAATTTTGTGTGTGGCAACACTTTTTGCATTTTCAGTAATGTTTACGGGCTGTGGACAGGAGCAGGAAACGTATTTGCAGTATGGTAAGAAATACACATATCGGTATGATGAAAAAACTGAGGCAAAAGAAATCCATTATAGAGATACCTTTGTATTTAACGAGGACAAAACGGGTCAATATGACGAATATGAAAAAATAGAGGACTTTGAATATGACGGTAAATATAGCTATGTGCGTTCCTTCACTATAAAATTCAAGTGGAGATGGGCAGATATGGAAAAAAGCGCTATCTATATATTTGAAACTGAGCGTATTTATAACGACGAGCATGACGATTATAAGGATGCATCGATTTCCAATCTTCCATTTATAATCGGAGAGGAGTTTGTAGCGATATCGGGCGGAGCAAGATTTGTTCTTGAGGACTCCGATGTGTTTAACGCGGAAAACGCGCTAAATGAGAATTAAGCTCATTGATATAAATAAAGCGTATCAAGGTTTTGGTAAAACGGGTCGTCGGGGACGTCTAACCCTATGACAGGTATGTGGAACAGAACACGGTGGAGAAAACAGAAAAATGGGACGCCGAGGGCGTTGTCCCCTACATAGGGTACGTGGCACGGAACACGGCAAGTAAAATGTAAAGCACCCCACAATGCTTTAGGCACAGTGGGGTGATATTTGTAAACTAAGTCTGTAAGCTGGCGACAAGGCAAAAACAATTGAGTATTGTTTTTGGTGCAGGAGCTTGCCAAAACAGTGGGAGTGACGAGACGAGTGTATCGAGGCGAAGGCAATCGCGTATGTTTTGAGCGCGTGGCACAGAACACGGCAAGTAAAATGTAAAGCACCCCACAATGCTTTAGGCACAGTGGGGTGATATTTGTAAACTAAGTCTGTAAGCCGTGTTCTGTCGTTTAAGACGGTCATCTATCTTTGCTTTATGTTGCCATAAAGCTCCGCAAATTGCGTGCCACCCGGGGAAACGCCAAATGGCTTGTCGGGCTAACAAGATTTTCCCCATGCGGTGTTGCTTCGGATAGGGTTTACACCCACCCTATGTTACCATAGCGTGTCGTGAGCTCTTACCTCACGTTTTCAACCTTACATAACGGACGGTCGGGGACGCCCGTCCCTACAACCGTGGAATATTATGCGGTAATTTTCTGTTGCACTTTCCCTAAGGTCACCCTCGGCTGACGTTATCAGTTATCCTGCCCTGTGAAGCACGGACTTTCCTCACCGTAATACCTTTCGGCAACATACGGCGCGACCGTCCAACTTAGTTCGGTATCTATTATAATCGAAAAAAACTTATTTGTCAAGCAAGAATTACCACATATATTTTTCCCTCATATGATAAAAATAGTAATAGATAACTTTTTGGGGTGGACTATGATGAATGAAATACCGAAAATTCCGCTGTCGTTGCAAATGGCTCTTGCTCATAATGCAAACGCTATGTATTCCTTTTTGAAGCTTGATAATAAAATGCAGGATGAAATAATCGAAAGAGTGAATAAAACAGAAACAAAGCGCGAAATACAAAAAATAGTTGATGAAATACCTGAAATTCGCCTCCATTAGGGGGCTTTTTTCTTCCAAACGGTAATTGACAGTTGTATGTATTAGTGATATAATATATTATGTATAATTATGTGCGAGGTGATACTGTGTTAAAAATTGAAAATTTAACAAAAACCTACGGCGACAAGCGTGCCGTTGACAATTTGAGCCTACATATTAAGGCAGGGGAGATGTATGCCTTTATCGGTCACAACGGTGCAGGCAAAACCACCACTATCAAGGCCTGCACAGGACTTTTGAATTTTGACGGTGGCGAGATTTATATTGATGGGATGTCAATTAAGAAAAGCCCTCTTGAATGTAAAAGAAAATTTGCATATATTCCCGACAATCCTGACCTTTATGAGTTTATGTCGGGCATTAAATATCTTAACTTTGTGGCGGACATATACGGTGTTTCCACCGAGGAAAGAAACGAAAAGATTAAAAAATACGGTGATATGTTTGGTCTAACCGGGGATTTGGCACAGCCTGTGTCTGCCTACTCACACGGTATGAAGCAGAAGCTTGCTATTATTTCCGCACTTGTTCATTCCCCGAAGCTCCTTATTATGGATGAACCGTTTGTGGGGCTTGACCCAAAGGCATCCTTCCTTTTGAAGGAGGAAATGAAGAAAATATGCGAAAACGGTGGCGCTATCTTTTTCTCTACCCACGTGCTTGATGTGGCAGAGAAGATTTGTGACAATATCGCCATAATTAAGGATGGAAAATTAGTTATCAACGGCAAGATGGCGGAGGTAAAGGGAGATAACTCCTTGGAGAGCATTTTCTTGGAGCTTGAGGACAAGGACAGTACCTTTGGAAAGGACTGGGAGAATGCTTAAAATCCTTATTAAAACAAGACTTTTAGCCTTGCTTACCTCTTTTAGCCAGCTTGGAAAGGGTAAAAGAAAGAAAAATCAATCCCTTGCCACTGTGCTTTTGATGACGCTGCTTTTGGGCGGAGTTATAGCTGCTAGCGTTGGCTTTATGTTTTGGGGCTTTTGCGAAATGTTTGTAGCGATTGACGCTATATGGGCGTTTTGGGTGCTTGCTGTAATTTACGCAGCTATGCTTTGTGTAATCGGTAGTATTTTCACTGTTAAAACTCAGATTTTTGAGTCAAAGGACAATGATTTGCTCCTTTCAATGCCTATACCACAAAGATATATTTTTATTAGCAGAATGATAGTTTTGTTAATAGTCAACGTGCTTTTGGAAGCAATAATTTTGTTGCCTGCCTTGGTGATTTACTGTATTATGGTTGGCTTGTCCATTGGCGGTGTTGTTGGCTATATCGGTATATTTTTGTTTTTGCCCTTTTTGTCCTTGACTGTATCTACGGTGGTGGCTTGGGTGGTTTCCGAGATTGCATCAAGAGTAAGGCACAAAAATCTTATAACCGTTATTTTGTTCTTAATTTTCTTTGGCGGTTATATGTACTTATCCTTCTCCATAGGCGGCTTGATAGGAGAGGGCGGACTTTTTGACCCGTCGGGCTTTAAAAACACACTTGTGTTTTGGTGGGGTGCTGACGCTATTGCAAACGGTAGCCTGTTGTCGCTTTTGTGGTTTGGCTTGTGCGCTATAATCCCTGCTGTTATTACGCTTTTTGTCCTTGACAAAACATTTATAAGAATAACAACAACTAAAAAAGCCTTAAATAAGATTGAATATAAGGGCAATAAGACAAAGTCAAACGGTGTGTCCCTTGCCCTTTTGAAAAAGGAGCTTGGTCGCTTCTTTAGTAGCGTTTCTTACATCTTAAATGCGGGAATCGGTACTATTATGACTCTTGTGATGTCAATAATCTTGGCAATTACAGCAGGCGATTTATTGCCTATTGTAGATGTGGAAGGCTTTGAGTGGGTGGCTGATATAATACCGATGGCGGTGGTTATTGTTTGCGCCTTCTTTGGCTCTATGAGCTTCGTGTCTGCCCCATCTATTTCCTTAGAGGATAAGCAGCTATGGATTTTACATTCAATGCCCATAGACCCAAAAAGCGTGTTGATGGCTAAATTCAATGCTCATATGATGGTTTGCACTCCGCTAACCCTTATAAGCTCGGTTATGCTTTGCATAGCCTATGAGGTGGGTGCATTGATGAGTATATTCGTTATAATAACCGTGCTTGCAACGGTGGTGCTTTGCGACTATGTTGGCTTGTTCTTCGGCCTTATGTTCCCAAAATTCGGTTGGCAAAACGAAAATGCGGTTATTAAGCAAAGCATGGCGGTGACTGTTTCTATGCTTTCGGGAATGGCATTCTTTGTCAGTATGGGCGTGCTTGGATATTTCACGGCTACGGTCAACCCGTGGCTTAGCGTTGGCACGATATTTGCTGTGTGCGTAATATTGTCGGTTATACTTCACCTATATTTGATTGGCGGCGGAACAAAGAGATTTGAAAATTTGAAAAAGTAAGGAAAAATAATGAAGGAATTACTTTGCCCTGCGGGCAATTTTGAAAAAATGAGAGCTGCTATACTTTACGGTGCGGATGCGGTTTATCTTGCTTCTGATATGTTTGGTATGCGTGCAGCGGCTGATAACTTTACTCTTGAGGAGCTTTCCGAGGCGGTAAAATATGCCCACGAAAGAAAGGTCAAGATTTATGTTACCGTTAATACAATGCCCCACACCTGCGAGTATGAAAGGCTTAAAAAATATCTTTTAGCATATAATGAGATGGGGGTTGATGCCCTTATCATTTCCGATATTGGTGTTATTTCCTTGACCAAGGAAATAATTCCAAATATGGAAATACATATCTCTACACAAGCAAGTATTGTTTCTGCTCAAACCGCTACTGCTTTTTACAATATGGGGGCAAAGCGTGTTGTACTTGCAAGAGAGCTTTCCTTGGATGAAATTAAGGAAATTCGCGCAAATACGCCGCCAGAGTTGGAAATCGAGTGCTTTATACACGGTTCTATGTGTATCTCTTATAGTGGCAGATGCCTGTTGTCTAACTTCTACACAGGCAGGGACGCTAACCGTGGTGCTTGCGCTCAGCCTTGCAGATGGAATTATACTAACGCTATGCCTCTTGCCTTTGCGGAGGAAAAGCGTTTGGGAGATAACTTGTCAATTGAAGAATACAAAGAAGGCTCCTTTGTTATGTCCTCTAAGGATATGTGTATGATTGAGCATATACCGGAGCTTATGGAAAGCGGAATTGACAGCTTTAAAATAGAGGGACGTATGAAGAGCGCTTACTATACCGCTATTTGTGCCAACACCTACAAAATGGCAATGAGTGAGTATCTTAAAAATCCTAAGAGTTATGAATATAACCCCTTGTGGCTTCGTGAGCTTGAAAGTGTAAGCCACCGCGAATATGCAACAGGCTTTTACTTTGACAATCCTATGGAAAATCCTCAAACCGTTACTCAAAACGGGTATCTTAGGGAAAAGGCATATCTTTGCGTAGCTACGGGAGAATACGACGGAGAATTTGCTTGGTTTGTACAAAGGAACAAGATTATCGAGGGGGACTCCTGTGAAATGATTACCCCTGGTGAGTGTGGCAAAGCCTTTGTTGCAACGGAGCTATACAATGAAAAGAGCGATAAGATTGAGTCTGCTCCACATCCGTCAATGAAATTTAAAATGCGTGTGCCATTCCCTGTAAAAGCAGGAGATATTGTGCGCTCAAGTGAGGTTTAAATGGAAACTTTTATTGAAATACTAAAAGCGATATTCATCGGTATTGTTCAAGGCATTACCGAGTGGCTCCCTGTTTCCAGCACGGGACATATGATTATTGCTAATGAATTTGTGCAGCTTGATGTGAGTGCAGGCTGCTGGGACCTTTTCGAGGTCATAACACAGTTAGGCTCTATTGTTGCGGTTGTGATTTTGTTTTTTGACAAGCTCAATCCTTGGTCGAAAAATAAGGATGCGGTAATGCGCAAAAAAACCTGGTCATTGTGGTTTAAGGTTGTGGTAGCAGTGCTGCCTGCGGCTCTTATCGGTATTCTTTTAGAGGATTGGCTCGACGAGCATTTTTATAACTTTATCGTTGTGGCAATTGCCTTGGTTGTTTACGGTGTTTTATTTATTGTTGTGGAAAGAATTAACAAGAATAAAAGATATAAAATTGAGGACGTTTATGATATTGATTACGTAACCGCCATAAAAATCGGTTGCTTCCAGGTGCTTTCCTTAATTCCCGGTACATCACGCTCGGGCTCTACAATTTTGGGCGCTTCTACTGTTGGCGTAAACAGGACTGCGGCGGCGGAATTTTCATTTTTCCTCGCTATCCCTGTTATGCTTGGCGCATCGGCACTTAAGGTTTTTAAGGCTTTTGTGCTTGATGGTTTAACCCTTAATTTAACCGAGTGGGTTGTATTGCTCACAGGCACGGTTGTGGCGTTCCTTGTTTCTATGATTGTTATTAAGTTCTTGATGAACTTTGTACGTCGCCATAGCTTTGAATCCTTTGGCTGGTACAGAATTGCTTTGGGTATCGTTTTGATAACCTACTACGTTATAAAAATAAACGTATAATTATTTTTTAAAAAAGTGTTGATAATATAATATTTTTATGTTATACTATGCGTGGCAAAAAATTAAAATTATAATATAGGAGTAAACAAAAATGACTTACAACAAGAAAACTATTGAAGACGTTAACGTAAGTGGCAAAAGAGTTCTCGTAAGATGTGACTTCAACGTTCCTTTGAAGGATGGCGTTATCACAAGCGATAAGAGAATTATCGGTGCTTTGCCAACAATTAAGTACTTGCTCGACAATGGCGCAAAGGTTATTCTTTGCTCACACATGGGTAAGCCACACAATATCTTTACTGAGGGCTTCGGTCTTACAAAGAAGGAAAAGAAGAAGGTTGAGGAGCTTCCGGAAAATGAGCAGGCAGCAGCTAAGGCAGAGCTTTTGAAGAAGGCTCTTGGCGACAAGCAGAAGTTCACACTTAAGCCTGTTGCTGACAGACTTAATGAGCTTCTTGGCGGTATCGTTACATTTGCTGAGGATATCGTTGGCCCTGATGCTAAAGCTAAGGTTGCTAATCTTGAGGCTGGCAAGGCTGTTCTTTTGGAGAACGTTCGTTTCGACGCAAGAGAAACAAAGAACAACCCTGAGTTTGCAAAGGAGCTTTCCGAGTATGCTGACATTTATGTAAATGACGCATTCGGTACAGCACACAGAGCGCACGCTACAACAGCAGGCGTTGCTGACTATCTCCCTGCAGTTTGCGGTTACCTCATCCAGAAGGAAATCGGCATTATGGGTAAGGCTTTGGCTGACCCTGCACGTCCATTTGTTGCTATCCTTGGCGGTGCTAAGGTTTCTGATAAGATTGGTGTTATTGAAAACCTTATCGAAAAGGTTGACACTCTCATCATCGGTGGCGGCATGGCTTATACCTTCTTTAAGGCTAATGGCTATTCTGTTGGTACATCTCTCTGCGAGGATGACAAGGTTGAGCTTGCACGTGAAATGATGGCTAAGGCTGAGGCTAAGGGCGTTAAGTTCTTGATTCCTGTTGATAATAAGCTCGGTCGTGAATATGACGAGAATACTGAGTCTATGTACTCCGACTCTGACAAGATTCCTGATGACTGGATGGGTCTTGATATCGGTCCTAAGACACAGGAGCTCTTTGCTAATGCAATTAAGGGCGCAGGTACTGTTGTTTGGAATGGCCCTATGGGTGTTTCCGAGTGGAAGAACTTTGCGGCTGGTACTGAGGCTGTTGCTAACGCAGTTGCTGAAAGCGGCGCAATCTCTATCATCGGTGGCGGTGACTCTGCTGCTGCAGTTGAAAAGCTCGGCTTTGCTGACAGAATGACTCATATCTCAACAGGTGGCGGTGCTTCCCTCGAATTCCTCGAAGGAAAGACTCTACCGGGTATAGCTTGCTTGCAGGACAAATAAAAACATAAAATAATGTCCGTAAGCCAAAACTTACGGACATTTTTATATATTTGCTCGAAAGCTTTTGATTTTGAGCAATACAGATATATGTACATTTGTACATATGAAATTAAGATAATATAAAATGGGAGAATAAAACAATGAGAAGAAAAGTAATTGCTGGTAACTGGAAAATGAATATGACACCCTCACAGGCAAAGGCCTTGATTGAGGAAACTAAGCCACTTGTTGCAGGCAAGGACAACTGCGACGTTATTTTCTGCGTACCTTTTGTTGACATCTATGCGGCACAGGAGGCTGCAAAGGGCTCTAACATTAAGATTGGCGCTGAGAATGTACACTTTGCTGCAAAGGGTGCTTACACTGGTGAAATTTCTGCTGAAATGCTCAAGGAGTGCGGCGTTGAGTACGTTATTATCGGTCACAGCGAAAGAAGACAGTATTTCGGTGAGACAGATGAAACTGTTAACCTCCGCACAAAGGCAGCTCTTGAGGCTGGCATGACCGTTATCCTTTGCCTTGGTGAGGTTAAGGACGAAAGACTCAATGGAATCACAGACGAGGTTGTTTCTATGCAGACAAAGCTCGCTTTGAAGGATGTTAGCGCAGAACAGCTCAAGAATATTATTATTGCTTACGAGCCTGTTTGGGCTATCGGCACAGGCTTGACTGCAACTCCAGAGCAGGCTGACGAAACCTGTGGTGTTATCCGTAACACAATTAAGTCCCTTTACGGTGAAGAGGCTGCTGAGGCTATCACAATTCAGTACGGTGGCTCTATGAACGCGGCAAACGCTGCTGAGCTTTTGGCTAAGGAAAATGTTGACGGCGGTCTTATCGGCGGCGCTTCCTTGAAGGCTAAGGATTTCTCAATTATTGTTGATGCGGCTCAGTAAGTAGCTTTTGAATTTGGCATACGTTTTTTGGCGTATGCCTTTTCTTTTTTGACAATTTGGTTCAAAAAGGTCAATGGCTTTGATTTCCCAAAGGCTACATCTTGACAAATCTATACAATAATGTTATAATTACTATGTATCGTTGTATCAATATTGTCAAGGAGGATAATATGACGAGGAAAAAGCTGATATTGATTTTGGCAATAGCGTCATGCTTGATGCTTTTGTTTGCTATAACTACGTTTGCGGCAGCATCGGATGGTATACTTGCGTATTATGATTATAATGGAGCGGGTAACGCGTCCCTTCCCGGTTATGCGCTTTTGCGAGAGGTTTATATAGTTGGCGAGAAAAACGGAACGTTGACAATTGAGGGAATCAGAGATAAGGTAATTGGCAGTACGCCTACTGCCGCAATAAAGATAAATACAATATATATTCCTCAGGGTGTTAATTATGTGAACATGCAAAACTCTACAAACTCAGGCGTTAAAAGGGTCGTTTTCGATTACCGCTGTGACGTAAGAGTTGATGCCTTGGATATACAAGGCTTGGAGGAAATTGTTATTTCAGGTGAGGCTGCTAAGGTCACCTTTGGTGCTAACTGTTCTGCTACTACACTTAAAAAGATTTCCATAACATCCTCTCGTGCAACAGTTGTTTTTGAGGAAAATGCTTTTTCCAACAGAGCGCTTTTGAACACGCTTGATATTTCCAAGTGCACTGATTTGGAAATTGTATCGTCATATACCTTTGGCAAAAACGCCTTTCGTAATACAGCTATCAAGGAATTGAAGCTCGATGATGACCGCGCAACCTACAAGTTCAATGGAATTGGTGCGTTTTCTAACTGCGCAAAGCTTGAGAATGTTTATCTTGGCAAAACGGTAACGGACGTTGGTGATAATGCCTTTGAAAACTGTAATGCTTTGAAGCTCGTGTATGCGGACGCATTGACCACGGTTGGCTCAAATGCGTTTGCTATAAGTAAGGGCTCGGTGGATAGGTTCTTGTTGAAGGTATATATACACACAAATGGGCTTGTTAGTATTAATAGAAACGCCTTTACTAACCGTAATTCCAACGGTGTGGTTGTGTGCACTCTGGAAACCGATAACAAAACCTACGATAATTGTAATTATGAGCTTCACTTTGGTATACCACATAAGTACACTGAGGTGACGGGTATTTCTACCTGTTACGTTACTTATACAACGGATTGTCCTTGCCAAAAAATAGGCAACGCATATTATCGGCTCTACGAAAAGGGCAAGAATGAGCAGGCTGTGATGATGGTTTCCGGTCCGGTTACAGGTAAGGATGTTGTTCATACCTTCTCTGACGCTCATAAGCTTGAATACCCTAACGGAATAGAGGCGGACGGTGTTGTTCTCCGTCAGTGCGCGTCATGCGGCTTGATTGCGGAAAACGAGAAAAGAGTTGACCCTGTGTTGATTTTTTTGGGATATTCCGCTTCAGAAGCAGGTACAAAAACCTTGGTTGCAGGCGTTAGATTCAATTATGAATCCTTAAAGCTTTATGAGAAAATAAACGGTGAGACTCTTGACTACGGCTTTGTTTTGGCAGGTGAGGATAAGCTTGGCGGCGCTAACCCCTTTAACGAGGACGGTACTCTTGCAAGCGGTGCTATGAAAATGAGCATGGTGCAAGAGGGCTATTATGAAAGTGTTATGAAAATTTCCGGCTTTACCGCAAATGCAGACAAAAAAATAATATTTGCTGTTTATATTAAAATGGGTAAGGAAATTAAATATTTCCAGGGCGATGGAGAAACTAAAAAGCCTGTGGGCGTTTCTTATTCTCAGTTCGCCAAATGATATTTAACTAAATAAATGAAAAGTGCATTCTCTTTTATGAGAATGCATTTTTTGTTGCATAAAGAAAGTAAAATGAGCCAAAATATAGATGTGTAGAAAAAGGCGTGTGCTGTTGGTTGTATGCAAAGCACACCGAAGGAGGAAAAATGAAGGAGTTTAAGCATATAATTAAGGATAAAAACGGATTGCACGCCCGCCCGGCAGGTCAGTTGGCAACGGTGGCTCGGAGCTTTGAAAGTGAGATTAAGGTGTTTTCATGCGGTAAGGAGGCTGACGGAAAAAGATTGCTTTCCTTGATGTCCCTGGGGGCAAAATGCGGTGCGGAGTTGCATTTCGAAATAAGCGGAAATGACGAAAGCGAGGCTTTGACTGTGTTAGAGGAGCATTGCAAATCAAAGCTTGACGGAGAGTGAGATGGCAAAGGGTATAACGGTTAGCGGTACGGGAATATCTAACGGAAAGGTATCGGGTAAGATTAAGCTTTTTGACCAAATAGAGGACGTAGTAAAGGGAAAGCAATCGGCAAAAATCGATAGAGAAACGGAGCTTGAGCGCTTGGACGAGGCGCGCAAAATTGCCATTAAGGAAATTAAGGAGCTTGAGAAAAAAGCACTTTTGACTCTTGGCGAGAAGGAAGCTCAGATTTTTGAGATACACGCAATGCTCTTAGAGGACGAGGACTACGTTGCCTCAATTATCGGTGAGATAAACGGGGGCAAGGACGCTTGTGAGGCGGTGCGTCAAACGTCCAAGTCTTACAGTGATATGTTAGAGTCCTTAAACGACGAATATTTGTCGGCAAGAAAAACAGATATTAAGGACATTTCTAACCAATTAATAAGAATTTTGAATGGAGGAGTGTCGCTAAAACAGGAGAATGACACGGAACCGTATATACTCGTGGCAAGCGATTTGACACCGTCTCAGACGGTACAGCTTGATAAGAGCAGAATACTCGGCTTTGTTACCTTTGGAGGCACACCCTCGTCACATACCGCTATTTTGGCGCGGGCTATGGGCATTCCTGCTCTTGTGGGTACAGGCGTGATTGACAAGAAGTATAATGGTTGCTTTGCACTTCTGAACGCGGAAAAGGGTACTCTTATTTTGTCACCTAATGAAAAGGAAATTGCAGATTTTGAAAAGGAAAGAAAAGCCTACAACAAAATTGCAAAGGAGCACGAAAACTATTTGCGCTCAGTTATGAACAAGCCTGCGGTGACAAGGGGCGGGCATAAGGTAATGATATATGCAAATATCGGCTCGGAGGAGGAAATTGCCTCGGCCTTGTCAAGCGGAGCTGAGGGGATCGGACTTTTGAGAAGTGAATTTTTATATCTTGCGAAAAAGGATTATCCGACAGAGGATGAGCTTTTTAAGGTTTACCGCGATATTGCTATAAAAATGCAGGGAAAGCGTGTGATTGTTCGCACTCTCGATATAGGCGCAGACAAGCAAATAGATTACTTTAATATACCAAGGGAAGAAAATCCTGCGTTGGGATATAGAGCAATAAGGATTTGTCTTGATAGACGTGAGCTTTTTAAAACACAGCTCCGAGCTATTTTGAGAGCCTCGTCCTACGGTATGGTTGCTATTATGCTGCCTATGATTGATTCGGTATATGAGGTGAAGGAATCCAAAGCGATTTTAGAGGAGTGCAAGCTGGAATTATCCACACAGGGTAAGGAATTTGACTCGAAAATCGAGCTTGGCATTATGATAGAAACTCCTGCTGCCGCTATAATGAGCGAGGAGCTTGCCAGGTACGTTGATTTCTTCTCCGTTGGTACGAATGATTTGACACAGTACACCTTGGCGGCAGACAGACAAAACCCTTTGGTGACTGAAATTTGTGAGAAAAACACCGAGCCTGTAATGAGACTAATAAAAATGTCATCGGCTGCCATACATCAAAGGGGCGGTTGGATTGGCGTTTGCGGAGAGATGGCGGCAGATTTGAGCTTAACCCAGCGCTTTGTAGATATGGAAATTGACGAGCTTTCCGTATCTGTGCCCTATCTGTTAGGCGTGCGCGGTAAGGTGAGTGAGTGCAGATGACAAAGCAAAGCCTTGAAACAAAAGCTGAAAAGCACAATCCCTCCACCGTACACGAGAACCTCAAGCCTACTAAGCGAATCCCAAGTCTTTTGCACTCCGGCTTGAGGATCCCTACGGTCCCCCTCCCTTAGATTAAGGGAGGCAAAAAGGCGTGCGCGGTAAGGTGAGTGAGTGTAAATAGTGCGAAACTGATTTTGCTACGTTAATGAAGAAGGAGAAAATATGATTGAAAAGCATAAATTGGTAGCCGCTTGCAGCGGTGAGGTTATAAAATTAGAGGATGTTTGCGATGAGGTATTTTCCTCGGGGACTCTTGGCTCAGGCTTTGGAATAATACCTGACGGTAAGGATTTTGTCTCCCCTGTGGACGGAAAGGTGGTTAATGCTCACGAGGCGGGTCACGCTTATCTTTTGGCTGGACGTGACGGGCTGGAAATTCTTGTCCAT
The DNA here is from genome assembly GCA_045532975.1 of Eubacteriales bacterium. Taxonomy (GTDB): domain Bacteria; phylum Bacillota; class Clostridia; order Oscillospirales; family CAG-272; genus RGIG2000. Next base: position 23,776 of record JAZSGX010000067.1, read on the forward strand.
ATAGGCATTGATACGGTAGAGTTAGAGGGGGAATATTTTTCCCCTGTGGTAAAGGGAGGAATGAGCGTTAAAGAAGGGGACAAGCTTGCTTATGCAGATGCGGAAAAAATCCTTGACCGAGGCTTTGACCCGGTAACTGTAACGGTAATAACCAACCCTGAAATGATTGACAGGTTTGAAATAACCTACGGCCGTGTGAAAGCAGGGGACGTGGTAATGGAGTACACCTTAAAATAAACTAAAAAATGGGTTGCCGATTGATGCGGCAACCCATTTAAACTATTGGTTTGAAGCATATAAACTAAGCGTCCATTGACAAATGATGGCAAAAATTGTAACATAAAAGCAGAACACACAGGCTTTTACCTGTGTGCATATATATTATACCACAAAAAATTTTTGAAAACAAGAATTGTAATTAAAAATTTTTAATGGTAAAATTAGGTTGAAATTTATGAAAAGGAGTATTGCTTTGGCTAAGAAGGAAAAGAAAAACAAGGAGAAAAGAGTGCCTTTTAAGCTCGTTATGAAGGACACTTGGCTATCACTGTGCTTGGCGTTCAGATACGCGCCATTTGCGTGTGTTGTTATGCTTTTGTCTTATATTTTGGAAAGCATTATCGGCTTTGCCTCGGGAACTTATGCTTTAAAATACATAATTGATTCCTATGAGGACGGGCTTGAGTTTTGGGGCGTGGCATTAAGCGTTGCTTTGATTGTGGCGGTGCCTGCGGTACTTTCAATAATTACCGATTTTATAGTAGATATTACCTGGAGCATAGGCAGTAACAAAATAAGCATGTCTGTGCATAAATCTATTTTTGAAAAAAATACAAGCGTTGAGCTTTCCTGCTATGAAAACCCACAGTTTTACGACAAGTATGTTAAGGCTTCGGCAGAAACTCCAAGCCATATTTTCAATATGGTTTTTGCGGTTTTTCATTTTTGTCATACTGTTTTAAATACGGTTTTGTACGGTAGCTTGTTATTTACAATGGACCCTGTGTTTATAATTTTTGCTATCATACCGCTTTTTGGTTCATTTTTCAAAAAGAAAAGCAATGTTTTGTGGCACAAGCATTCTGTGGAGGATAGAGAACAGCACAGAAGATGTCAATATGCTCAAAGGGTGTTTTACTCAAACGAGTACGCAAAGGAAATGCGCCTGACTAACTCTAAAAGCTTTATGCTGAAAAAATACGAGGAAGCCTCCGAGAGCCGCAAAAACGTAGTGAAAAAATACGGCAGACGTGAAATGGTGCTTGAGGTTTTGGGAAATAAGATTTCAAGCATATTGGCAAATCCATTAGCTATTGCCTATGCGGTTTTCAGAACTGTTGTGTCGGGGGCTATGGGTCTTGGCGATTGCGCGGTTGTTATTAACTCTGTGTCACAGCTTTCTAACTCATTTATACAAATAACCAATCAATATTATCGCTTGCACGAAAAGTCCCTGTTTATTGAGGATTATAAGGAATTTATGGAGTATGAGCCTCAAATGAAGGACACGGAAAATGCTTGCGAGGCGAAAAAAGGTACCATAAGGCTGGAAAAAGTGTCCTTTAAGTATTTTGGCAGTAATGAGTACGTATTGAAAAATGTAAATTTGGAGCTTGGTCAAAACGAAAAAATCGCCTTGGTTGGTCACAACGGGGCAGGCAAAAGCACTCTTATTAAGCTGCTTTTACGCTTGTATGACCCAACGGACGGTAAAATTACCTTGGACGGACAGGACATAAGAGATATAAAAATGAAAAGCTACCGAGATATGTTCAGTGTAGTTTTCCAGGACTTTAAGCTAATCGCTCTGCCTGTTTTTGCAAATGTGCTTATGCGCCCCAAAAAAGACGGGGACGAGGAAAGGGTTGTTGAAGCTCTTAAGCTGAGCGGTGCTTACGACAGAATAATGGAGTTAAAGGACGGGGTGAATACCGTTTTAACTAAGGAATTCAGTGAGGACGGAGCTGTTTTGTCCGTTGGCGAAGGGCAAAAGATAGCCATTTCTCACGCATTTATAAAGGATGCTCCGTACATAATTCTTGACGAGCCAACCAGTGCACTTGACCCTGTGGCTGAAAGTGAAATGTATCAGAATATGATGCGTGTGGGAGAAAACAAGGGCATGGTCTTTATTTCTCACCGCCTGTCAAGTGCGGTTAGCGCTGACAGAATTTATATGCTTGAAAACGGAGAGGTTATCGAGGTTGGCACGCACAAGGAGCTAATGGAGCTTAACGGAAAGTATGCGGATATGTTTAAAAAGCAGGCGCAAAACTACGTTGACATTGAGTCAAAGGAGGTGAGCGCGTAATGAGCAAAAAAACCGAAAAGGTACCGTTCAAAAGAGCGGTTAAAAATAATATCTATATGCTGAGGCTTGCCTACAAGAGCGACAAGATGATGGTTATTATGCGTCTTGTTATGGGCTTTTTTACAGGCTTAAATCACGGTGTTGCTCTGTTTTTTACAAGTGAAATACTAAATGCTCTTGACAGGGGAGACTCCCTTAGCTACATATTTACAATGACAGGCTTGATGGGTCTTTATACTCTTGCATATGAGCTTTATTTTGCTTGGTACTACAAGCTTTTAAATCCTTATCATAAGCTCAATTTTATAAGGCTTATACATAAGAGCTTTTTCGTTAAGGCCAGCGATATTGACCTTGCCTGCTATGACACGCCCGAATTTTATAACGACTTTATATATTCAATGCAAAATTGCGATAAGAGTATTGTGCGCACTGTTGACCAGCTTGCTGACTTGATACGCGCCGTTGTAGCTTCAGGCTCCGTCTTTGCCTTGATTATGAGCGTTGATTCGATAATTGCCGTGATTATTCTCGGCTTTGCCGTGGTTGATATGGTAATTCGCTTTTTCCAAAACGGAATTTACTATAAGCACAATATAAAAATGAACGAGCTTTGGAGAAAAAGCTGGTACATTGAAAGGTTTTTCTCCCTGTCTGACTATGCAAAGGAAATAAGGTTGACTGACGTTAAGGAAAACATTTTGGCAGAGTATGAGGATACAATGCTTGCTCAAAGAAGGGCAGAAACAAGGCTGTGCGTGAAAACGAGCGCTATAAATGCATTAGCCGCTATTTTGAGCCACGGCTTGACTGTGTTTATTTTGCTATTTATGGGCTATCATTTAATGGTTACGGGAACGGTGCTGATAGGTGGATTTTCTGTTGCTATAACCGCGTCATGGAAATTGAAGTATCTTTTGTACGATATACAAAGCAAGTTTGTTGAAATGAACAAGGATGCTCTTTACGCGGACAAGGTGAGGAGATTTTTGGAAACCGAATCGAAAATCAAGGGCGGTGAAAAGACCCTTGATGAGTTTGAAAGTCTTGAATTTAAAAACGTTTCCTTTGCCTACAAGGAAGAGAATGTCCTTGAAAACGTAAGCTTTAAGGTGGAAAAGGGCGAGAGAATTGCATTTGTTGGCTACAACGGAGCAGGAAAAACAACAACTACAAAGCTGATAATGCGCTTGTATGATGTGACCGAGGGTGAAATTCTTATAAACGGAGTAAACATTAAGGAATATAACCTTGAAAGCTTGCGTGCTAAAATGGGTGCAGTATTCCAGGATTACAAGGTGTTTGCCGCAACCGTTGCGGAAAATGTGCTTGGAGATTTGTATGAGCCTGAGAAGGAAAATGTTGTTTTGCAAGCCTTAGAGGACTCCACCTTTGGAGAAAAGCTATCAAGCCTCGACAAGGGAATACACACGGAGCTGACCCGCGAGTTTTATAATGATGGAACAAATCTTTCGGGCGGCGAAAACCAAAAGATTGCCATTGCCCGTGTGTTTGCTCACAACAATGAGCTTATCATTATGGATGAGCCGTCAAGCGCTCTTGACCCCATAGCCGAATATAATCTTAACCTTGGCATTGACAAAAATGCAAGGGATAAAACAGTTGTATTTATTACACACCGCCTGTCAACAACAAGACACGTAAACAAGATTTATATGTTTGAAAAGGGTAGAATTATAGAAGAAGGCTCTCACGAGGATTTGATACGCAAGGGCGGAAAATATTGCCATATGTTTGAGCTTCAAGCATCAAAGTACAGAACGATATAAGCAAAAAGCCTTTTCCAAAAGGGAAAAGGCTTTTTGCGTGAGTATTTTTGAAATAGCATATTACAGGAGTAGATCGTAGTAGTAAATTGGCATACTGCTCCAGCCGTGGCAAAGGCTACCGGCGTTATCGAAGGCAGTGGCTCCCTCGGCGGTTTCCCAAACTGTGCCCACTTCTATCATTGGCTCGTAGGCTTTGCGGATGTCGTTTAAAATGAAGTCCTTATACTTTTCTTTATTTGTTTTTATAAGGGCATCGTAGGAGTGGCATTTCATACTAAGGGAGCAGGGAATGGGGGTACCATTTGCGAGATGGTCACATATAGCTTCAGCCTCTGCATCTGAAACAATTTCAGACTTAACCGCCAAAGCGTTTACAAGCTCGGTATAATGTCCGTTTGTGTGGAAAAGACCTGACCCTGTGTCGAAAAATTCATCTTTAATTCTTGCTTTTAGCTCGGTTAGGACTTTGTCAAAATCAAAGTCAAGGCTACAAAGGCTGCAAATTTTTTTGTAATCTTCAAGTGCTAAAGCTGTAAGAATACTAATCGTTGCATCAGGGGATTTTTCCTCGCTACTGAACAACGCACCCTCGGCATAGGGTGACCAGTCGTAAAAATTCCAGTGGTTTTGACCTTGAAGCTTGCAAACAAGACCGCCTTCCATATTGGAAATAAAGGTGTTCAAAATTTCTTCGAGCTTTGGGTTGATTTGGTCTATAATGGTCGTGTCACCTGAATGCTCAATATATTCCTTTACCGAAACGATGTAGTAAAGAGAAAATGAGGGGATTGTTAAGTCGCTTCCACAGGGATAGCAGATTGACATAAGACCATCGTCACGCCTGTCTTGGCTCATTAACAAAAGGTTGCTTTTTGCATAATCGTAGTTGCCGCCCGAAAAGGCACGGTAGCCACAGAGCATTTGATTGCGGGAGTCGAAGGCATAGAGGCATTGCTCACGCCAAGGGCAATCAACGTAATGCTCCATCATAGACAAGCGCAGGGTGTTTAAGCAAATTTCGTAAATTTGCCCGTCTATGCCGTGAATGTATGATTCTCTTGGAAAAACAGGGTAATATTGCGGTATTAAGCCGATGCTTTCAACATTAATTTCACCGTCAAAGGAAAGCTCTAAGTATCTGCACGCAAAACGGAGCATATAGTTTGTGTATGTGTTTTCTCCTGCATTTGCGGTATAATCAACGGAAAAATCGCGGTTGCCGATTTTACGCTTAACGTGTCCGTTTTCAAGACATTCTCCGTAGGCGATGTTGATTTTTGTGGGCGAGCTGCATTTTATTTTGAGGGAGAGAAGCCCCACGTATTCCCTGCCTAAGTCGTATAAATTCTTGCCGATTTTTGTGGCTTTTATCAAGTTGCCTAAGCAAAGCCTTTCGTTTGGACGGTTAACGAAGGTGCAATTTTTCGACACGGGGTAGGCTTTTTTCATATTTTCCCCTTGACCTAAAGCCCATAAATCCTCCTTTGTGGAGTCGTATGCGTAGCTAAAGCCGAGCTGAGAGGAAATCTCACGCTCAAAGCCGCTTTCATAGGCTTTACTTTGGCGACAAAGGGCTTCTTCGCTTGTGGCAAAAAGGATTTTTTTCCTGTCACAAATTTCGCAAATAACGCCGGGTGCGTATTTTTTGTAGCGCTGAGAGTCCTTGCCGAAGTGCCACGCCAAAATGCCGATTTTGTTTATGCCGTCTGTAAGATACGGGGTTAGGTCAAGGGTGTCAACGGACTTGTAATGCTCAAAATCTCCGTATTGATTGCTTGACACGTAATTTCCGTTTATAAAAAGGGTATAATCTCCGTCAACGCTGATTTTTGCGGTGGCATTTTTTGTTTCGGGAAATTCCCCGTAAAATTCGCCAAAGCTGTTTTGTGTGCCTTGTGTATCATACCAAATCCATTTAGCTTTTTTAAACATAGGTCGCTCCTCTCTGCTAGTAAAATAATTTTAGCACAAAGAGACGGAAAAAGCAATACGATTAGTTATAATGTGAGTGTTGGCGGGACGCCGAGGGCGTCGTCCCCTACGAGAAAAAATAATGCTTGGTGCAAAATGCGGTGGGGGAGAACGAAAAAAGGCGACGTGTGTCGCCTTTTTTGATGTTGTTATATGAATGGTGAAATTATACCGTAAACTAAAATGACGGAGATAATAAGGGGTAGGATGTATGCAAAGTAAATGCGCATCCAATTTTTAACCTTGAAGCCCTTGCCCTCGTTGGCTTCTGCTTGGAATTTTTTGAAGCCCCAGCCGAATTTGTGGTTGCAGAACAGAACTACTACAAGTGAGCCTAAGGGTAGCAAAATGTTGCTGACAATATAGTCCTCAAGGTCTAAGACTCCTGTGCCGTTTCCAAGTGGGGTAAAGCCTGCCCAAGCGTTAAAGCCGAGGACACAGGGGATTGAGAGGACGAAAAGACCGATGCCGCAAATGATACAAGCACGCTTCTTGCTCCAGCCTGTTAGCTCCTGTACACAGGACAAAATGTTTTGGAATACTGCAAAAATCGTGGAAAGGGCAGCAAAGGACATAAACAGGAAGAATAGCGCGCCCCAAACCATACCGCCGGACATATTAATAAATATGTTTGGCAACGTAACAAAAATAAGGTTGGGTCCTGCCGCCGCAGTTATATCGGCGCCGCCCATATAGGTAAAGAAGGCAGGGAAGATAATAAGACCCGAAACGATAGCCACAAAGGTATCAAGGGCGGCAATAGTTACGCTTTCTCCTAAGAGTGAGCGTTCCTTACCGATAAAGCTACCGAAGATAGCCATTGAGCCGATACCTAAGCTAAGGGTGAAGAAGGCTTGGTTCATAGCCTCCACTATAACCGTGAAAATACCAACCTGACTAACCTTGTCGAAATCGGGGAGAAGATAGAATTCAAGGCCCTTGCCGGCACCATCGAGAGTGAAGGAGTTGACAGCTAAAATTATGATTAAGCCAAGTAAGGCAAGCATCATATATTTTGTGATTTTTTCAAGACCCTTTTGCATATTGAAGGAGCAAACCACAAAGCCGAGAATAACGACAACCGCCACAAAGAAAATAAGTGTCCAAGGCTCTGAGAGCATTTCCCCAAAGATAGCGCCAACCTGTGCTGACGTTGTAACATCCGAGAATTTGCCCGTTATCATATAAAAGAAATACTGTATCATCCAACCGCTGACGGATGTGTAGAACATCATAAGCAAAATACAGCCGATAAGGGAAGCGTAGCCGTGGGCGCGCCATTTTTTGTCCTCAGGCTTTAGCTTGTGATAAATTTTAACAGGGCTTGCTTGTGCGGCGCGACCCATAGAGAATTCCATACACATAACGGGAATACCCATTATGGCTAAGAAGATAAGGTAAATAAGCACGAAAAAGCCACCGCCGTTTTTTGCGGCAACGTAAGGAAAGCGCCACACGTTACCAATGCCGATGGCACACCCTGCGCTGATTAAAATAAAGCCTAAGCGGCTGCCTAATTTTTCACGTTTTTCCATTTTAAAATTCCTTTGCTTTTAAAAACGGGCGAACAATGTTCGCCCTGATTATTGTGCGTTTGAGAACACAGGTTTCGTGTTATGACAAATAATTACGCGTTAGCCTTCAACCATTCCTCAGCGGACTTTTTAGACATACGCTTAATGTTTTCCTTTGGGTGGATTGAGCTTTCACCACCGTTTTCGTAGAGAAAGTATGAGCCGTCCTCAGTTATGTAAAGTGTTTCCTCGTAACCGTTTGGGTCACCGAAAATGCCTGAGGTTACCTTTTTTACAATTTCTGACGCTTCTGTATCGTATAATTTTTTACAAATGATTTTCTGCATAATAAAATTCTCCTTTTTTGTTATTGCTAAAATGATAACATAAAATTCAGCTCTTGTCAACGAGTATATTTTGTCAAAACTTCGTTAATTTAGGCTTTCTGCTATAATTTCCGCTTCTACGTTAATTCTGCCATCCTCGTGGACACTGCGCATATAATATTTTCCGTCGGTTTTGCCAAGGTATAGCTTTAAATAATCTCCCACCTTTGCTTCGCTCAAGTAGGAAATGGCAAAGGATTTGATAAGCTTGTTTTCAGGATTTGGCAATGCGTTTATGAGCATATTCGGGTAGTTTGTATTGTTCATATGCTTGTTTACGTCGGTATCTGAATAGCGCACCGTATGTTCGCCCACCAAGGAAAGAGGAAGCTCACTTGGAATTCTGAACTTAACGGGATTTTCCATCTCTATCGGCTTGTCAATGGAATAATTAAGAGAAATGTCGCTACTGCGCACAGGTCTTTTTTCACGGGTGTCGATAAGCGCCCAAATGGAGTTTGCCTCGCAAATCAACTCCTCACCGCGCATAATGGAGTATGAACGGGGGAAGGAATAGCCGCGTGGCTCACAGCCCCAGGTGCTGACTGTGATTTCGTCACCGAAGGTAAGGGTTTCATACATTTCAACCCTCATACCGTAAATTACAAATGCCTTGTGCTGGTTTAAAAGCTCACCATACGAGGGACGCTCAGCCTTCATTTGGTTCATTGCGGTTTCCTGCAAAAGCTTAAATATGTAAGAGGGGCTGACAAGCTCGTTTGCATCAGTATCGTGATAACGGACGGTATAATTTGTTGACCACTTCATAGAATACCTCTTTGATGATTTGTTAACAAGGTTCATTATATCACAGGCAGAGGTGGTTTTCAAGGTCTTTAAAAAAGGTGGTGTTTAAAATTGTGCAATTTTAACAAAAATGGCGGGCGAAATACCTTATTTGTTGAAAGGGCTTGACAAAACAAGGCGAATATGTTAACATAAACTGTCTATATAATATAAAAGTCCTATAAGGAGAAAAGAAATGAAAAAGAGAATTGTATTAGTTGCTTCTTTGGTTTTCGTTATTTGTTGCCTTTTCGCTATTTCGGCAAATGCTGCCGTTTGTGCGGACGGTTGCACAGATAATTGGACGTTGACCTATGATGCCAACGGTTATCTCGGTACTGTTTCGGCTGAAAACCAATGCTCTACTTGTGGCACTGTTATTGAGAAAAAGAGCATTGAGCCAATGTTTGTTACCACAGGCTATTCCTACAATGAGGGAAATGGCGGTATCATACAGCAGTTTGCTGTGAATGAGGCATCTATTGAAGCTTTTGAGGAAATCACAGGCAAGAGTGTACAGTTCGGTGCTGTTATTGCTTCGGGTGCGGTATTGGAGGAAATCGGTACAAGCCTTATTGATGCAAACGGTAACAGTGTTGACGAAAGAGTTTTTTCAGCTAACATTTCAAAGACGGAATGTGTTGTTTTTGACGTTATGATTAACAACATTCCCGAGGATGCTCGCTCAAGCGTTAGTCTTGTTTGCGGTGCGTTCATTATCGTCGGAGGCGAGGTTTCCTATATCGACAATGGTAAGGTTAGCGAAAATGCGGTTGCTAATACCTATGACGAGGTAGTAGAAATTGTAACCAACCCTGGAACGGACGTTAAGAAGTCACTTAAGGTTCTCACCATCGGTAACAGCTTCTCGGATGACTCTATGGAGTACGTTTACAATATAGCTAAGGCGGCAGGCGTTGAATATGTTGAGCTTGGTAATGTTCGCCGTAGCAACGGTTCCTTGGCAAACCACATTGCTGACTTTAATTCAACGACTAAGAATTACGCATACAGACATTGGGCAGACGGTGCTACCGGTTGGGACCATAACTGGGACGCAAACTCAACTCTTAAGGCTGTTCTTGAAAAGGGCACTGATTGGGATTACGTTGTGTTCCAGCAGGTAAGCACAGATTCCGGCAATGCTAACACTTACGACGATTTGAATACTCTTATGGATTTGGTAAGACCCTACTGTCCTAACGCTAAGTTCGCTTGGCTTATGACTTGGTCATACAGAGCTGATTATGCATACTTAGAACCTACATACGCGCAAATTGTATCCGCTGTTAACGAAAAGATTGTTACAAACGAAAATATTGACGTTATTATTCCTTGCGGTACTGCTATTGAAAATGCTAAATTGAGCGGTCAGTTCACTGATGTTCAGCTTCAAAGAGATTCTAAGCACTTGAACTACGGTATGGGTAGATATATTGCAAGTCTTACCTTCTTTAAGGCGCTGACCGGATTGGATATTGATGATATGAATTATCCTACAAAGGATACAGAGGGACATACAGCTACCTCGGGAAGCAATGCAAACTATCAAGCAAGCTTTAAGTTTACAGATGCGCTCAATGAGGTTTGTATCGAGTGTGCAAACAACGCTATTGAAACACCCTTCGCTACAACAAAGTAATAAGGAGGTAGATAACAATGATAAAGTATGTAAAGCCAACCTATGAAACGGAAGGCGTAGATGTAAATGACGTTATTTTAGCCTCCCCTGTAATGGACCTTGTTGGAGAGGGCACTCTCGGTAATATAACCGGCCCTAAGGCGCAGGTGTCTATGGATTACAGCGCGCTTTTCGGTAACAGATAAAAATCAAAATGAAAAGAGCCTTTGCGAGAAAAAACGCAAAGGCTCTATTTTAGTTAACGGTTGGCAAGTCGGCAGATGCAACTAAGGTGGCGGGAATGGGGGAGGGATGGATTTCGGTATTCTTTGGTGGCTCTGTCCGTCCGGCGGAAAGACCGAAGGAAACGAAAAGCGCTTCGTTTACGCTTCCCATTGCTCCCTCGTCCAAGTGACCCATTTTTTCCTTTAGACGCACCTTGTCTATGGTGCGGATTTGCTCCAAGAGAATGACGGAATCCTTTAAGAGTCCTACCTGTGAGGCGGTGACGTCAATATGGGTTGGCAGCTTTGCCTTTGACATTTTGCTTGTAATGGCGGCGGCAATTACTGTGGGACTGTATTTGTTGCCCACGTCGTTTTGCACAATCAAAACAGGGCGAAGTCCCCCTTGCTCCGACCCCACCACAGGGCTTAAATCTGCATAATATATATCTCCTCGTCTGATATTCAAGGCTTTATCACTCCTAATTTTTTTATCTTTGACTTAATTATAGCCAAGCTTTTTAAATTTAAACGTCCTTGATAACATTTTATGCAGAAAAATAAAAAATGCAAAAAGAAGCTAAGGGATAGGGGTGTACTCTAATGGACAGTTTTGAGATACGGCAGACTTTGGCAACGGCTCGTTTTATTCAGCTGCTATATACCGTTGTTCATTTGGTGTGTTATATAACTGATTTCAATTTTCGGGAAACATTGAAGCGCCACACAGCAAAGCCTCCCTTTACACAAGGGAGCCCTTTTAATGTTCATCTATGTCCTGTCAATTTTCCTGATAAGCACTGACTTCATTAAAGACACAAAAGCAATATATTTTTGTCAAATTCTCATGCGTCGTTGACAAATCGAGTAAAATATGGTATAATGTTCACGCTACACAAACTGCATATTTTACTCTGATACGGGAAAATACTTTGGTAAAAAGTGTTTTCTCTCTTTTCTCATACCGTATCGGAGAGAGTTTGTGTAGCAACATTCGAGGGGAAGCATTTTTTCGGTGCATTCCTTCGGGGGTGCACTTTTTTATATGCGGATAGGGGAATGTATGAGTCAAGATATTTTCAAAAAGGTAATAGATATTATCGGCATAGAACTTATGCCCGGAGAACCTGCCGTTTGTCTTGGTAACGGTGAGCAAGGCTTTGAATGTTGTTGCGACGAGTGTGACTACTATTTGCGTTGTTTTCCCGAATTTGATTCAAAAATAAAAGAATTAACAAAAAACCCCCACACACTGCTATGACAAAGGTAGAAAAAGACCCCCTTATGTAAAGGGAATCTTTTTAATGTTCATCTATGCCTTGTCAATTTTTCTGACAAGCATTGCATTTGTGCCTACAAATGCAAAAAATACGGCATATCTCGAAAGAGGTATGCCGTATTTTTTAACTGTACTTTAAGGTATAACCCTATGGCTTTGCTTCTTTTGTGTGTTATTTGGTTACAATAACGCTGACACCGTCGGGAATGGCGGTGATAGTTGGGTTATCTTTTTTTAGGATTTGCTTTGCAATTTCAAGTGCTTCGTCAATGGAGTGGGCAGGGGTTAGGTGCATTCTATATACGCTTTCGTCGTCCATTTCGGAGATGTAAATAACGTGGGCGTGGAAAAGCACACGAAGTAGCACCTGGGTTTGCCATTGGTCGGGGACTGTTTGGTTTCTTTGACGGCTCAAAAACAGGGACATTGTTTTGTTTATATCACTCTCGTCACAAAGCTGGTGGTAGAAATGGTCGCCACCGATACCGTCGTTCGACTTGGCAAGCATAATTATAACGCCACCCTTTTTAACAGTGGCTTCTGCCGCGGTCATACCCTTTACCGCTTGATACACGTTTTGGTCAAGAGGGTAGCCGCCGTTTGTGGTAATAACTACGTCAGCCTCACAAGCCTTTGCACCGCAATGGGTACGCAAAAAGTCCGTGCCGTGACGGTGAGCCACCTCGGGGTCGCCTGCGGTTGCAAAAATAACCTCTTTTTTGTCGTTTAGCACTACATTTACAATAAATGCAAGCTTTGCTTTTTTAGCCGCCCAAAGCATATCCTTGTGCATTGGGTTATTTTCAAGAATACCTGTGCGACAATTCTCATTATCTATAAATTCGGAGCAGTGGTTTGCAAGGACGGTTTCACGGGCGCAAACACCCGGAAGTACGCTTTTGCGTCCACCTGAAAAGCCTGCGAAAAAGTGTGGCTCAATAAAGCCCTCGGATACCAAAAGGTCTGCTTCATAGGCTATTTTGTTGATAACGCACTCACCACCGGAGGGCAGAGTACCTATATTTACAAGCATATCTCTTTCGTCGCAGTCGTGTATGTAAATTTCCTCGTTTTTAACGATTTCCTCACCAAATTTATTAACAAGCTCATCCTTGGTTGTGCCACGGTGACAGCCTGTGGCAATAAGAATTGTGATTTTACAGTTGGGTGCGCCTTGTCTTATCTGGCGGAGCATTTCCGGAATTATAACCTTGCTTGGCACAGGGCGGGTGTGGTCGCTGGCGATAATAACCACCTTTTCCTTACCCTTGGCAAGGTCACAAAGGGGCTGTGAGCCAAAGGGGTTAGTCATTGCCTCCTTAACTAATTCCTCGCCGCTTTTTTGCGGGTCGAATGTGTTAATGCCTGACTCCAAAACGCCTATAAGCTCGTCTCCAAACTCGTATTCAATATGCTCACGTCCGTATGGAAAAAATACCTTTGTCATACTGTACCTCTTTCTGTCACATTTCAAAGCTTAGCTTAAATGACGTCTCTCCCTTTGGCAAAACGTAGTCTATAAGATATACGTTATAGGGTGCGCTGTCTAAGTGCTTGTATGCGGTTTTTATTGTTATTTTGGGCAAAAGTCCATTTTGCGCCTTAAGGGTAACGTCGTCAATTATAACCACGTCCCCTACTATTTTTGGCTCTATTATGGAAACAAAGCGCTCCGTGATTTCCTTTTCCTCGGTTAAAATAAAGGTGTCGGACAGGGCAATTTTATTTTCCTCAAAGGCAAAGACACGGGTGGATTTTTTCAAAAAGTCCATACCGAAGGCTTGTGCAAAGTCAAGGGTAGCGGTCCCCTTTACTTCGTCATACTCAACGAAAACGTCGTCACGTGCTATATCGTCCTGACCTACCCCGTTAAACATAGGAATACTGTGGGAGTAGGCGCTTGGGTTAAAGAAGGTGTATCTTTCCTTTGTGTGATAGCCCGGCAGATATGGACCTGCACCGATGTCAGCAATAATTTGCTTATTGTTCCTTGCTAAAATGAATGAGGCAACATCTATGTGGTTGTGGCTCTCACCGTTGTTGCCACCCTTAACGGTAAAGCCGTAATTCTTTGTGCGCTTGGTAAAATAGCAGGAGTTTTTTACACTGTATGTAACGTTGTCTGCCATTTCCTCGGCGTTGTTTTCTGACTTATAATAGATAAAGGAACGAAGGGCAAAATTAAAGTGGGTGTTATCGTGTACAACTATACCGTGCTCTATGGGGAGCTTTTCCACCTCATCACCGTAAACATGGCGCAAAAGGTGAGGCAAGCCTACGTTATATTTGGAGTCAAGCCCAGAGTCACTATAGGTTGCCATTACGTTTTTCTGCAAGAACATCTTACCTATAAACTTGGAAATTTCCTTTACCTTAGGGTTAGCAAACCAGTCAACCGCGCCCTTTGTTATCTCTCTTTCCAAAAGAGCATAGGAGGCAAAGAAGCCAAAGCCAAAGCTCCAGTATCCAACACCCTCGACACACATACCGTCGTTTTTGTAGCTTGCAAGGTAACATTCCATAGCGGAGTGTAGTCTTTCTTGGTTTTCAAAGAAAAGCTCGGGAGCTTCGTACATTAAAACAGAGCCGACAGCTCCTGCACATACCGCTGTCCAGTTGTTGTTGTGAGCTTCCCAAAAATATTTGCGCTCTAGAAATGGCTCAATTGTTCTGCGCCTAATTTCATAGGTGATTCTGTCGATTAGGAGCTTTGGAAATCTGTCACAAAAAAGGCTTTTTATCTCTGCCAAGGCAAAGGAAGCGGAGGCGGCAAAAATATCAATCAAGCCAAAGTCAAAGTCCTTTGGAGTTTTGCCGTAATATTGCTCTGTGTAGTGACCGAGAGGTGCCCAGGTATAGTCGTTTAGGTAAGCCCAAACGGACTCCAAAAGGTTCAAGTAATATTCCTCGTTTTCGGGGTAAACCAAGGACATTAAGGCGCTGGACTGCAAATGGTCAAACTGCAATCTCCAGGTGCCGTTTTCGTTATCGTTCAAAATTTCGTCTGCGGTGTGGGGGCGTGGCGCTCTTTTGCTAAATGCTTCGTCATAAAGAGCCTTTAGCTCCTGTCTGTGCTGGGAAAATTCGTCACTTGTACGCACTTTTTCCCAAAAGCTCTTGTCCCTTGCAAAATCTAACATAAAAAATCTCCTTAAAAAGATATATCTTTTTAAATATGATAGCATATAAGGGCGGTTTTTTCAATACTTTATTGACTTTTGCTTTCGTTTAATATATACTAAAATTAACGAGAAGCTGTGAGGTGGATTATGAAAAGAGTAGATTTTTCAAACATAAAAATTACAGGCGGCTTTTGGCGTGAAAAGCAGGACCTTGTCCGTGACGTGACTGTTAAGGCGGTATATGACAGATTTTTTGAAACGGGCAGATTTGATGCCTTTAAGTGTGACCCCAATGCCAAGATTGAGCCACACATTTTCTGGGACTCCGACGTTGCAAAGTGGATTGAGGGCGTGGCTTATTTAACAAAGGAAAAAAGAGAAATAGAGCTTGAAAAAATAGTTGACCGGGTTGTTGAGGAAATTGAGAAAAACCGCGACGAGTGTGGCTATTTTAACTCGTTTTACTTAACAAGAGAGCAGGAAAACCGCTTTACACACAGGGATTGCCACGAGCTTTATTGTGCGGGTCACCTGATTGAAGCCGCAGTTGCTTACTATGAAGCAACAGGTAAGGATAAATTCTTAAAATTGATGTGCGACTACGCGGACTACGTTGAAAGAGTTTTCAAAATCGAAGGCACTGCTAAATTTGAAACACCGGGTCACGAGGAAATAGAGCTTGCCCTTGTGCGCCTTTACGAATGTACAGGGGAACAAAGATATTTGGAGCTTTCACGCCATTTTGTTGACAGAAAGGGCTATGAGGATGGCGACCCTATGCGTGCTTGGATGGAGTTTGCATACAGCCAATCCCACAAGCCTGTCAGAGAGCAGGACACGGCAGAGGGACATGCGGTGCGTGCGGTTTATCTTTACTGTGCTATGGCGGATTTGGCGCTGAAGTACAATGATAACAGCTTAGTTGTTGCTTGTAAGAAAATATTTGAGAATATTTCAAAAAAGCGTATGTACATAACGGGCGGTATTGGTTCTTCAGCTGAGGGCGAGGCTTTTACCGTGGACTACGACTTGCCAAATCTTACCGCATATACGGAGAGCTGTGCAGCTCTTGGTTTGGCACTTTTTGCCCACCGTATGCTTTTGCTTGAAAGCAATTCAAAGTTTGCTCACGTGGTGGAAAGGGCGATTTATAACGGCTTTATGTCCTCAACCTCATTAGACGGACGCGCTTTTTTCTACACTAACCCATTGGAAATTTTACCCCATATGCTAACCTGTAACACAAGCGTGAAGAACAAAAATCCTCTTAATTTGCCAAAGCCTCAAAGGCAAGAGGTTTTTAATTGCTCCTGCTGTCCACCTAATATAGTTAGATTTATTCCGTCTATTGCCAACTTTATGTACACTCACGACGACAAGACGATTTATGTACATCAGTTTATGGAAAGTAATGCCAAGCTTAAGGTTGGGGAGCAAGAAATTGAGATAGAGCAAAGGACAAATTACCCCTATGACGGACGCGTGGAAATAACCGTTAAGGGAGGGGATGTGCGCTTAGCTGTGCGTGTGCCAGAGTGGTGCGATTGCTATGATGCGCCCTCAAACGGATATATGTATTATTCCGTTAACGGGGAAAACAACAAGATTTGTATGGATTTTCAAATGCAACCGAGATTTGTTTATGCTAATACCGAGGTGCTTGATGATGCGGGCAAGTGCGCCCTTGTATGCGGTCCTTTGGTTTACTGTATGGAGGGCTGCGACAACGAGCATCACTTAAGAAACATAGTCCTTGACACGGATAGCGAGTTTTACTGTGGCTTTAACAGTGAGCTTGGCGTACCCACAATTACCGTTGATGCGTATGCAAGAAAATCAAGTGAGGCTCTTTATTCCTTTAACAAGGGTAGAATTGAAAAAACAAGAGCAACCTTTATTCCTTATTTTGCCTTTGCAAACAGAGGAGTACAAGAAATGCAGGTGTGGAGCCTTTATAAATAAACGCAAAATGTAAAGTGAAAAGGTGAAATATGGAGTTCAATTATAAAAAAGGAATGGGCATAGGCGGATGGCTGACCAATTACAAGCGCTTTAACGTCTTGCCTCTTGACAAAAGGTTAGAGCTAACTGTGGGTGACTATGAGCATTTTGAGAGCTATATCACCGAGTGGGACGTAATTAACATTAAAAATATGGGTCTTGACCATATTCGCTTGGGCTTTGACCAAATCGTTTTAGAGGAAGCGCCCTTTGTGTATAGGGAGCGCACAATGGCTTTGGTGGAGAATTTTGTTGAGCTGTGCGAAAAGCACGGGCTTGGCATTGTGCTTAATTTGCACAAGTGTATCGGTAACTATTGCGACATTGAGGAAAGTGTAACGCTTTTTGACAGTGAAGAGCTGCAAGAACGCTTTATAGGTCTTTGGGTGGAGCTTGAAAGACGCTTTGCAAACAAGGACAACGTAATTTTTGAGCTACTAAATGAGGTGCGCGAAATTGAGCCAAGCCTTTGGAACGATTTGGCAGAAAAGACCATAAACGCAATACGTCAAGTCAACAAAAACAGGCTAATAATTGTAGGCTCAATCTGTTGGAATAACCCAAATAAGCTACACGCCCTCAAGGTTTTTGATGACAAAAACGTAATTTACACCTTCCACGTTTATGACCCCTCGGAGTTTACCCATCAAAGGAGTGTTTTACATTGGAAGCACCTATATTACAACAGAAAAATGGAGTACCCGGGGGACATACAAAAGTACCGCGATTTTTATCGCATTGTGCATAATAACCCCTGTGCATATTCCCACGTTGATATAATGGATATGGGCTATATGCGTGAAATTTTTGAGCCTGTTAAGGAGTTCAGGCGTCTGCACCCTGACAAGGTGCTGTGGTGCGGTGAGTTTGGCACAATCCGTCACGCAGATATGAAGAGCCGGGAGAATTGGATGCGGGACGTAATAACGCTATGCAAGGAAAACGACGTGCCTTATTCTGTTTGGAACTACTTGAGCACTCCAAACGACGGTAACCGATTCAGCTTGGTTGACGATGACACCCGTCAAATCTTAAGCGAGGAAATGCTGAAAATAATAAACGGAAACTGACTTTTTCAACGAATTTGAGTATGATGTGATTAAGAGCATAAGGGGGAATTAAAGAATGAAAAAAATTATATTTATACTACTTTGTATAGCTTTTGTTTTTGCTTTGCTTTTATCCTTTGCCTCTTGCGGCGAAAGCGGGAATAATGACAATGGCTCACAGAGTAGCACACAGAGCTCTGTGCCATCCGAGGATGACGGTAGCATCTCCCAAAGCAGCGGAAATGCGTCCTCAGAAAGTGATGAAACGCCGAATATCACTGAGCCGAACGACTCTTTAGCAGGAATGACTGAGGCGGAAAAGGCGTTTTATCTTTACAATATGGACGTGAAAGCAGATATAGTAAAAACGAAAGTGGTGTATAGTCTTTATACAACTGTTAACGGCAAGGTGTTAGAGGCAGAGTCATCCTCAACTGTTATAGTTAAGGGCGAGGGTGAAGCTCTTGAGGAATACAGAGAGGGAAAAACGTCTATAACAATGGAAGGCACCTCTACGGTGCAAAAGATAACAGACGGTTATGCTAACGGACGTGGATTTGAAAAAATTATCTCTGACGGTATTTTGAAAAGTGCAATTTACGAGGAAATAAGCCTTGAGGAATACTTGGCAAATCGAGAAGGGTCATCCTTGGGCGATATAGAATTAAATGAAGATAATTGTAAGTTAGCCACCCTTGAAAAAGACAAATCAGGTAACTATATTGCTAAGTTTACCGATATTATGGGAGAGGGCTTGAGATCATTTCAAAATTTGGTTTTGGTTGCCTTTGAAAGCCTTGTATCAAACGAGCTTGCGGATGTATGCATAACCTTGGTTGTTGACCCAGACCTTGTGCCTGTTAGCATGACGATAGAGTTTGAGTTTGACGGGGAAAATGCGCCTGCCCTTGAGATTGAGGGAGAATTTACCTTTGACGGAGATGTTGAATTCCCGCAAATCGACTGGAGCGAGTATAGTGAAAAAATTACTCCCGATAATTTTGAGACTCTTTCAAGAGAGGAGCAGGCGTTCCATCTTTTAAGAGCAGAGAACGAAGAAACTACCTTTACTGTTGACACTGCTATGTCATTTTCCGCTTATGTAAATGGCCGTAAGCTTACCTTGGATATTACTCAAAAATCAATAGTATCTATGGAAAACGGGGGGTATTCGGAATATAACGTTACAAAAATTGAGTCCGTTTATATGGGATACCGTGAAAGCTCCGTGGTTACACAAGGATATTTGGACGGTAAGTCGTTTACTCATATAACCGTAAACGGTCAATTTTACGCTGCTGAGGCGATTCCTATGACTCTTACGGAATATATGATGCAGAGAATGGAGAATGCGCAGGATACTCCCGAGCATTATGGCATTACGGAAGAAAACTGTAACATGGCCACTTGCTCAAAGGATGGAGAGGGATATTTGGCTCGGTTTTTAAGCCTTAAAGGCGCACCGCTTGAGTATTTTCAAGATATGGCGGTGGAATATTTGAGCTATCTTGACTCTTATACGCTTTATGATGTGATTTTGTTAATCAAGGCGGATGATCAGTTGAAAACTACCGGCATTACAGTTATTTACGATTATGGTGCAGATACTTTTTCTCCACAGGTTAATATTGAGACAACATACACCTACGAAGAGGCGGATTTCCCTCAAATGGACTGGTCAGAATTTGAAATTTCAGACGACAGCCAAAAGCCACCGTCTGCCGAGCTTTAATTAATAAAAAAGCTTATCACCTCAAAGTGATAAGCTTTTTTATTCTTCTTTAGGGATTGATTTGTTGATATATTCTGCGTGGGAAGCTTCAAGCTGACAAAGGACAGCGTCACAGTATCCGTTGTTTTGGAAAACAACCAAATATTTTTCACCGCAAAATATATTGTGGCAATAGCGGTACACAAAGGTTTTACCGTATTTTTTCTCCAATTTTTTTCTGATACCCTTTTCATATTTTTCAATGGTCAAGGCGTCTGTCATAGGGTAGTAGCAAACGTATGCTCCTCGCTTGCCTGTTAGCTTGTCAACGTAAAAGTCAAGCCTGTCGCCATTTTCCATAACTATATATGAATAGGTAGTAATTTCGTGCCTGATAAAAAGAAACAGCCCCACAGCCAAGAAAACCACAGACAGGGACATAAGAATTGTGCGCACAAGACCTGTGCCAAAGCCCATCAAAACGAATGAAGCTACAATTAAGCTACCGTAAATGGCGCGCAAAAGATTATCGGTGTGCTTCGGTGTATATTTCATATAACTCCTTATAAAGTGAAAAGGGGTGAAGCATTAGCAACACCCCGTATATTCACTTACGCGTTTTCTTTCTTAAAGATCTCTTTTCCGTTGTAGTAGCCACACTCGGAGCATACGCGGTGTGTGAGGTTGTATTCACCACACTGCTTGCATCTTGCCATTGTTGGAGCTGTGAGCTTGGAATTGTTTGATCTTCTCAAATTTGTACGGGAATGAGACTGCTTTCTCTTTGGTACTGCCATGTTGAGTAACCTCCTTTATGTTATGTAGAACATTTTTCTAAAACATTATACTACAATTATTCTTCATTTTCAAGTAGTTTTTGTAAAATTGCTAAGCGGGGATCAATTTCTT
Organism: Eubacteriales bacterium; assembly: GCA_045532975.1. Classification (GTDB taxonomy): domain Bacteria; phylum Bacillota; class Clostridia; order Oscillospirales; family CAG-272; genus RGIG2000. The sequence continues at coordinate 44,450 of JAZSGX010000067.1, forward strand.
TTTTCTTCGGGCAACCGCAAAGACCAGAATTAAGGCTTTTGCCGCATTTTGGACAAAGACCTGCGCATTCCTCTTTACACAGGAGCTTTGATGGGAATTCAAGCATTAAATCCTCTACTAATTCACGGTCGATGTCCAATTTGCCGTTTTTCACAATGACGTAATCGTCATTTGCTTCGTTTTGTAGAGTGCCTGATGCCGCAACGGTACGGTTGAATGTGAGGGTAAATGTGCCAAAAATATCCTCAAGACATCTTGCACAGCGTGATTGATAATCAATTTCCGCATATGCGCAAAGGGTCATGTAACCGGCATTGTCGGTAACGTAACCGTGCACACGGATTGGCGCTGTAAAAGAAACGTCGTCCGGGGGTAAAATTGCATCCTCGTCGTCTGCTTGGGTAATTTCGTACTCAAAATCCAAACGCTGGCTTTTACCACTTAAAAGTGATGATAAATCCAAAATCATGCAATCTTCTCCCATCGCAATATTTTACAGTTAGATATTATATATAAATTTTCTTGTTTTGTCAAGTATTTTTTCAAAATTTCTTGATTGATTCATATTTATGTGATAGAATAGTACAAGAAATCCAAAAAAGGAGCTATTATGGAAGAAAAATCTACTGCCAAGCGTGTTGGCGCTATTATAAAAACCACCTTAACTGTGGTGCTTTTTGTCTTTATCGGTGCTTTGATTTTCAGAATGTGCCAAGCATCTCATCAGGCATTAGAGGAAACGGTGATAACCGAGGAATTTAAGTCTGCCTACAAATTAGATAACGATATTCGTACTCACGCCGTAACCGAGGAGTTTTCGGAAAACGGCGCGGTTTACGCTTATTCCCTTGTTTATATGAAAAAAGCGGGGTATTTGCAATTTACTGTGCGCTACAATACAAGGCACATTGACGAGGTGAAGAAAACCTACCCTGAGTTTGACGAAAAGAATATTCGCTATACCTTAGTTGATGCCAAGGGAAAGGAATATAAGCCAAATGTGTTAGAAACAGACGAGGCGTATAACTACAAGTATTTTAAGTTAGAGTTTACAGACGTTAATTTTGAAAGCGACAATTTGAGCGTTAAAATGCACCTTGACGGCATTGATATAAATGTGGGTACAAAGTCAACCGCTATTGTGCATAAGAAGGACAGCTCATCAATTCCGTATCAGCTCACAGGCGATGACGAGGATGCGCTTTTAGGAAAATAAATCAAAAAACTGCGACACGTGTCGCAGTTTTTTGATTTTGCTGTAGTTTTATCTAATTCCGTAGTACTGTGCGAGCTTGTCAACGTCATCCTTGTCAAAGGCACCGTCGAAAATCATAAACTCGTCCACGGTTCCCGGCATTGCGTAGGAGTAGGTTCCTCTACCATCCTGACCGATGTTTAAGCTATACGCGGTGTCAACGGAATCCTCTTGGAGGCTTGCGGGAATATCTATCGTAAAAATGGTTTCAAAGTCTATACATACGCCAATTTTGTGGTTTGTACGGTCAACGAATACGATGAAGTGAACCCATCCGTCTTGATAGTCAGCGGGCAGTGATACCTCGCGGTCCACACGGTTGGAGCCGTCGCCAAAGTTGAACTTAACCTTTGTCTGGGTGAGTGAGAAGGCGATACCGTTATATTTGCCATTGTCCCAGTTTTTGTTTGAGAAAATACATGGGTCTGCATTGCTTGATGTTACACCGTCGGTATTTAACCAAAATGCAACGGTAAAGCTATCTGTTCCCTTGGCGAAGTTGTTAATTGAAGCGTATCCTTTATCAAGAACAATGCCTTGACCGAAGTAACCATCTTCGTAGTCGACGGTTTTGCCCACGCTTGTGTTTCCGCCACAGGCGTCTGTAACATTACCGTCAAAGGTCAGATATGTGGAAAGGGTGTGGTCTGTTATGAATTTATCAACGTAGCCGTCGCTATCCTTTTCAGGGGTTGGCTCACTTGTGTGGTGACGTCCCGGTACGTTTGGACGTTCTTCAGCAATGATGCCTTCAAATAAGCCAGATGGAACTCTTGAGGTCCATTTGCTTGGCTGTTCAAAGTAACCAAGGGCGTGGAGAACAATGGAGGCAGTATCGCGGATTTCCATATCCTCAATGGTTGCATTTTGAACGTTTTTGCCGGTTGCTGCGAACATAACGTATTTTTCAGCGTCAGTCAAGCCGCCGTGACTTGTGCCTGAGCCACCGTGGTCTGCGGTTACGATAAACAAGGTGTCGTCAATCGCACCGTTTGCCTCGTATGCCTCATAAATTCTTCCGATATAACTGTCAATTTCTGCTATCTTTGAAAGCTGTGTAGCGGAGCCGTAGCCGCTGCTGTGTCCTGCACCGTCTGCCTCGTCAAACTGAACGAACATAGCGGTTGGAGTGTTGCTTTCAAGATATGCAAGGATTTCTTCTGTCAACGCAGAGTCTGATGATTGGGTTGCCTTATGCACGCCAATATCGTCCTCAATAATACCAACGTTGATTGGATTCCAGTTACAGAAGGAGGCAAGGACTGCATCCGGGTTATTTTCTCTTATAACACGGAAGAAGCTTGGATATTCGGAATTGCTTGGATATGCAGATGATACATTATCGTTTGTCAGGCCGTGTACTTGCGGAGTAACACCGTGTAAAAGTGAGCCCCAACACTGAGCACTGATTGTAGGATTAGAGGTTAAGCAGTTATATGTTGTAGCACCGTTTGCAAAAATGCTGTCGATGTTCGGCGTTTGAGCATTTTGGAAGAATGTGCCTGCACCGTCAACACCGATAATTACAACGTGCTGATATGCGTCGCTTGGGCTTGCAATTACCGTAACTGTAAATTTACCTGTAAAGCCCTTTGCGGTTGCAGTAACCTCAATACCTTTGTTTCTTGTAACACCTGTGAGAATGTAGTTATCAACGGAAACAACCGAGCTGTCAAAGCTATATGTCAGCTCTCTTTCGTGTCCGCGCACGGTAACTGTTTTTGGAAGCTCTATGGAATGTCCGATTTCTACGGTAATGTCATCAAGAGCAACGACTTCCTTGCTTGATATCTCGTCCAGTGTGTCTCCGTAGGAAGTGGAGGAATAGATTTCGCCCTCGCTTGGCTTGTCTCCTTGGAGATATTCGTATTCGGTAACACCGTTAAATTTAGTTGCAGTATAAGCGCCCATTACAAGCCCTGTATATTCGCGCTTTTCGGTTATGCCGATAACCTTCAACTCAAAAAGGTTGGCGGAATATTTTGTTATGTCGGCGCTTAAAACACCTGTTGCAGGCTTACCGTCTGCACCGAAAATGTCTTTTTTACCGATTACGTCCTTGAGAACTACAAAAATACCGTAGTTGATAGTCTTGTCTGAGATTTCCTCATATTTTGCAAGGGCTTCCTTGTTTACGGAGTAGCCTATTGCAAATGAGCCGCTTGCACCCTCAAAAACGGAATAACCGACAAAAGTAAACAGTGGCTCGAATACGCCCTTTGCCTCATATTCCTCACCGCAGATGGAGCAAAGGAAGTTACCGTTGCCTCTTTCGAGATAGCTTGTGTAGGACATTGAAAGCATGCCACCGTCGGTATTGTGGCCAAGGGCAGGATTTGCCTTTGAATACTCCTCGTCGATGTAGCTGATGTTTGTCTGTGTTTCATCGTCATATGTATAAACAACTTGAATTGCAGGGGAATCGCAATCAGCAGGAGTAACTATATTGAGCACACCGTTTCTTGCTGCGCTTTGTCTTTTTAAAACCACGGACTTGTAGGTGGAGTTAATAAGCGTAGCAAAGCCACCGCCCGAGGAGTCACCGTTCAAGTTGATGTCATTAAAGGAGCTGTTTGTCGCTATGATATGATTTGTGTCGCTGTCTGAATAATAATCGCCGATTACAGTATTGTTGATGTAAATATATTCCTTACCTATAAGAGAATCAGCATGCCAGCTATCAATATATAAACTCGCGATTCTGCTATTGTTGATATAGCTGTCCGCCAGAATGTTATTAATAGCTATTCTGTCCGCATAGGTATGGTCCATTTGGAAGGAAATATCTGATTTACCGGAGCTTTTGAAATGAATAGTCCTGCAGGTCCTATCCTTGTTGTTAAAGAAGCAGGTATCAAATTTAAGATTTGTGGTGCCTGAAGCATGGCCGTCCTTTTGGTAAATAAGCTCGTCTTCACTGACAACTATGGCGTTTTTGATGGTTAAATCTCCCTGTACAATATAAAATCCGATGTAACCACCATAATAGTCAACGCCGTTTGACATAGCTTTGGCATTTACCTTTGTCACGTCAAAGCCTTCTTGTACCTCTTCAATGGTCCTGTTACCAATCAAGGTAAGGCAAGCGCCTTGGTTGTTGATAAAAAAGCCTGCGTATCTGTTGTCATCGGGAATCCACCAATAGTGACCGTTAAAATAAACGTTCATTTTTACTGCCTTGTCAAGTCGGATGCCCGAGCCTGTGGGGTTGCTTGGGTTTGTGCCCATGCAGTAGCTTACGTTTTCTGCAAGAATCAAATTTAAGGTCTTGCCGTCAAATTGATTTACAAAATACGTAGAATCGGCTGCTGTTGAGTCGCTGTATGAGGAATAAAGCTTCTCGATACCGATAACGCTTTTGCCCTCATCCTTTAATGTGTTCGCAAGGTCTGATTCTTCACTTTGTACTACGTAATAGGTGTTTTCACCCTCTGCCGCCAACGATACAACAGAAAGGGCGAAAATTAAGGAAAGCACAAAAGTGAGAATTAAAAGTGTTCTTTTCATAAGGTTTCTCCTTTCAAGGTATAACTCCTTCAAATAAAGTTATATTTAATAATTTAATTGTACAACATTATGAAAGAGTTTACAAGTGTATAAACACATTTTCTGCGTTTTGACTAAAAATTGTTGCTTTTTTTGTTGAGGCCTACAAAAAATATGTTGCAATTTCAACAATTTTATGACGTTGGCGGTGGCTATCTGAGCTGTCGAATTTTGATGTGAGCATTAGCACATAAAAATAAACGCTTGTCAAATTAATGGAACGATACGCAGAAAAAGGTGGGGCTTATGTTAGCGTTTGCATTAAAAACAAAAAACAGGAATTGCCAAAATTCCTGTTTTTTAGGCTGATAGTTTGTTTTTTGTCAGGCGAAGTTCCGCTGGTGACAAATCGAATAGCGCGGTTAAACAGTAAAAGCGGTGGATGAGGTGCAGAGCTACTTTTTGTCGGGAGATGTACCGCTTGTCAGGAAACGGATTGCACGGTCAACTGCGTCCTTTGAGTCATACCAAGGCTCTGAGTCGTAGCGGTAGTCGAACTTTTTGCAATACCAGGAAACGTCCTTGATTAGCTTGTCAAAGTATGCGTTTTCTATCTTTGAAATGTCCTCAAAGAAATCGCCGAACTTTCTCTTGTCAAGCTTTCTTTTTGCGTTTTCCATAAGCATTTGATAGTGGGGCAGGCAAAAATATTTTTGCGCTCTTAATTTTTCTCTGAAGCGGGAGTCGGTGCCGTAGAGGAAAACTGTATTTTCTATTATGCGGCTATAATGGTTGTCCAAAATTTCGCATATATAACAGGAGTCTCCCTTGTCCTTTGCCGCCTTTTGATGGTTGCGGAATTTGCCACCGAAAAGGTTGGAAACAAAATTGCCGTCAAATTTTTCCTTTAAGGTCATTAGATGGCTCTCCAAAACCAGGGCTAAGGAAAGGCTGTTATTTTGCTCGGTCATCATCTTGAAATGGTGGTGGCAAAAGCCCTTTTCGTTAGTTATCATTCTGTTTGAAGGCTCCATCATAGCAGGACCTAACGCCATTTCAACCTCTTTTTTCTCCATTTTGTCGAAAAGCTTACAGATAGGGCAGTCGCAATTGCCCTCCTCCATACCCTTTTCAAAGACTTCATTTATGGGAATAGTATATATTTGTTCCATATTTTTCTCCTTAGCGGTTATTGACTTATACTAATTATACGGTTATAATAAAGTTATTGCAAGACTTATTTTGTAAATTCGGGAGGAATTATGGAAAAAGTTATTCCCTTTACCCTTGAAAACGGAGTTTGTGGGGTTAAAATTGAAAGTGCGCCGCGTATTGATATTTTTAAAACCTTTGACTGTGGGCAATGCTTCCGCTTTGACCCCGTGTCAGTTTTTGGAAATAAATATGAGTATGGTGGGGTTGCCTTTGGCAGATACGTTGTTTTCGGTCAAGACAAATTAGACGAGCTATACATATATAACGCAACTAAAGAAGATTACGAGAAAATTTGGCGTGGCTTTTTAGCCTTTGACGTTGACTATTTAGAGATTGACAGTCATATATCTTGTGCGCTGAAAAGTGAGCATATGGACAAGGCGATTGAATGCTCAAAGGGTATCAGAATTTTGCGTCAGGACGGCTGGGAGGCGGTTTGCTCCTTTATAATTTCTCAAAACAACAACATACCGAGAATTAAGAAGATTATTTCCGCTTTATGCCAAAATTACGGGGGGAGTGTCTGTTTTTTAGGGAAAACATATTATACGTTCCCAAACAGTGAAACGCTTTTAGAGGCGGGGGAGGGTGCGATTTTTGCCCTTAAAACAGGCTTCCGCGCAAAATATATAATAGATGCCTGTCAAGGCATTTCGGAAAAGCGAATTTCCCTTGAAAATATACGGAAAAACGAGAATTTTGAGGAGTGCGTAAACGAGCTTTGCAAAATTAAGGGCATTGGCTTAAAGGTGGCATCCTGCGCTTTGCTTTTTGGATTTGACAAAACCGAGGCTTTTCCTGTTGACGTGTGGATGAAGCGCGCCCTTGAAAAATACTTCCCACAGGGCATTGACTTAAAGGGGCTTGGCAAATGGGCGGGAATTGCACAGCAATACCTGTTTTATTACGAAAAGTACATCCAAAACCCTTGACTATGGGCAAATAATGGTATATAATCAAAGTGCAAAATCATTTTAATGAGGTAAAAGATATGAAAACAGTATGCTTCGGCGAAATTATGTTAAGATTAAATCCAGCAGGCTACACAAGATTTGTGCAGACCGACAATTTTGGCGCAACCTATGGCGGCGGTGAGGCAAACGTTGCAGTTTCCTTGGCTAACTACGGTATTGACGCGTCCTACGTTACAAAGCTTCCTAAGCACGAAATAGGTCAAGCGGCTGTAAATTCCTTGAGAAGATACGGTGTTGACACATCCGATATTGTAAGAGGTGGCGAAAGAGTTGGTATTTACTACCTTGAAACAGGCGCATCTCAGCGTCCTTCAAAGGTTATTTATGACAGAGCCTACTCAGCTATTGCAATGGCAAAGAGAGAGGACTTTGATTGGGATAAAATTCTCGACGGTGCTAATTGGTTCCACTTTACAGGTATTACTCCAGCCTTGGGCGGTGAAATGCCAGAGGTTTGCTTGGATGCCTTGAAGGCTTGCCGTGCTAAGGGCATTACAACAAGCTGCGACCTTAACTTTAGAAAAAACCTTTGGACAAGCGAAATGGCTGGCAAGGTTATGGGCGAGCTTATGTCTTACGTTGACGTTTGCATTGCTAACGAGGAGGATGCTGAAAAGGTATTCGGTATCAAGGCAGAGAATACAGACGTTGATGCAGGTGTTGTAAATCACGAGGGCTACAAGAGCGTTGCAAAGCAGCTTAGCGACCGCTTTGGCTGTAAGAGAGTTGCTATTACGCTCCGTACAAGCATTTCCGCAAATGACAACATCTGGGCAGCTATGCTTTATGACAAGGCAGAGAATGAGTATTACTTCTCACGCTCATACAACATACATATTGTTGACCGTGTTGGCGGTGGAGACTCCTTTGGCGGCGGCTTGATTTACGCTTCCTTGATGAACAAGTCATCCCAGGATGTTATTGAGTTTGCAGTTGCGGCTTCTTGCTTGAAGCACACCATTCTTGGCGACTACAACCTTGTTTCTGTTGCAGAGGTTGAAGGCCTCATCAAGGGTGGCGGAAGCGGACGTGTGCAAAGATAATTTACAAAAGAAAATAGGTGTACTGATTTTGTCGGTACACCTATTTTTTATTGTTGATAGAAGTAAGGTCGGTTGCAATGAGACGAAGGTGTGCGATTTGGCTTTCTGTTAAGCCCGTACAGTCAAGTGTCTTTGTTGATTCTCTGCCTAAAAGATAGTCAGTTGAAACCTTAAAAAAGTCCGCAATTTTTATAAGCATTTCAATAGACGGCAGAACATTGTCATTTTCCCAATTGGAGACGCATTGCTTGGTTACGTTCATTTCACGGGCAAATTCTACTTGGCTTATTCCGTGCTTTTGTCTTAATTTGCGTATGTTTTCATGCAATAGGCAACTCATTTTTATGCTCCTTGAGTCAATTTTTACAATACAATTATATAACTTATTCTTGACAATTATAAAATACTATAGTATACTAAAAATGGACTTTGTAAGCTTGAAGGAGGAAAAATATGAATTGTCCAAAATGTAATGAACAAATAAACGGTAGATTTTGTCCCGAGTGTGGGTATGATACGTCTATCAAAAAGCAATGTCCTGCCTGTGGAGCGGAAATAAGCGGCAGATTTTGCGAAAGCTGTGGCTATGATGGCACAAAGAAAAATAAAAAAGGCCCGTTTATTAAAAGGCACAAAATAGCGTGTGTGATTGCCGTGCTGCTGGTTCTTTGTATGGCGGCAGCTGTTCCGTTCGTTATGAATATGATGAATAACTACAGAGCAGACGTTATTATGGAAATTGGAGTAGGCTATAACAAGGCACAGGTCGAGAATTTACTTGGAAAGCCGGACAAGGAAACTAAATTCGAGTGGGTTTATGTTGACAATGACAATTTGAAGGAAGTAGAAAAGCTTGGCGAGGAAGCAATGGAGGCATTAATGTATGGAGAGCTTGAAAGAGCTGAGGCATTGATGGAAGAATATGAGGAAAAGTGTCTTCGCTACGGGAACGAGCCGTTTGCTTGCGTTGAGATTAGATTTGACGAGGAAGAAAAGGTAGACTCGGTATTGTTCAATCCAAATAAAAGCTATGGTAAGGAATATAAGCCTACCGGGGTTACAAGGGCGGAGCTCGGTTCCAGGTGTAGTGTAGAGGCGATTATGATTATTGACAACGGGGAAACTGAAATTGTGCCTGTGGGAATATATGAGGATCCCTCAGTTGGTGGTGGTAGAGGCGGCTACAGTGTTGAATACTCGGATGGCGGATGCTATTGCGGACATATAGACAGTGCGGCCTTTAATGCGGAAAAAACGGTAATTATAGAGCATTCATCTGAATTTGGTATGTATTCTTGGCAAAGTGCGGCGTGGATTGACAGCTATTCAAAATTGGAGTGCGTAGACGAAAGCTATGGCAGCGTTTTGTTTGTTGCAAAAATTATAGACGGAGTTTTGATGGGCTATTATGTTCGCTCAAGTGACAATTCGGTTATAATACCCGATATTGTTACAGCTATAGGTGATGGAGCGTTTAAGGATCGAGATGAACTTATAGGTGTAACGATTCCTGATAGCGTAATCAGCATAGGTGACGGAGCATTTGAAGATTGCGAAAATCTTAAAAGTATAACAATTCCTGATAGTGTAATCAGCATAGGCGATGGAGCTTTTTATAATTGTCCGAGTCTTGAAAGCAATGAATATGAAGGCGGGTGCTATTTGGGAAGCGAAGAAAATCCATACTTGATTTTGTATGAAATAAATGATAAAGAAGCAACAAGCTTTGAAATTAATCAAGACACAAGATTTATTGGTGAAGATGCTTTCCATCGTTGCGACGACTTGGAAAGCATAACCATCCCCAGCGGTGTTACCAAAATAGGCGATGGAGTATTTTGTGGTCTTAGCGGTCTTAAAAGCATTTTTGTAGAGGAAGAAAACGAAAGCTACAAGTCAATTGACGGAAGCTTGTATACGAAGGATGGAAAAACTCTTATCACGTATGCTGCGGGAAGGAAGGAAAGCTCCTTTACAATACCTGACTGCGTAACAGATATAGACGATTTTGCGTTTTTAGGTTGCTCTAAATTAACAAATATTGTAATACCAAATAGTGTAACAAGAATAGGCGAAACATTTGACGGATGCCAGGAGCTTATGTTTAACGAATATGAAAACGGGCTTTATTTGGGAAATGATGAAAATCCATATTTAGCTTTCGTTCGTGCAAATGAAGAAGAAATCACGAGCATTAAATTTGGTGAGAGCACAAGAATAATTTGCAAATCAGCATTGATGTGGCAATCTGAACTTACAAGTGTAATAATTCCTGAAACCGTAATTAGTATAAGCGATGAAGCGTTCAGTGGCTGCTTCGGTCTTGCAAACATTACGATTCCTAACAGCGTAATCAGCATAGGTGACCGAGCATTTGGAAATTGCGAAAATCTTAAAAGTGTAACAATTCCAAATAGCGTGACAAGTATAGGCAATGAAGCGTTCAGCGGTTCTGGTCTTGCAAGCATTACTATTTCCGACAGTGTAATCAGTATAGGTGACAGAGCGTTTAGCTGGTGTAACAGCCTTGTAAGTATAACGATTCCTGACAGTGTAACAAGCATTGGGGCTGAAGCATTTATCCGGTGTGACGCTCTTAAGAGCGTGATAATAGGCAATGGCGTAACAAAAATAGGCGATGAAGCGTTTAGTATGTGTGAAGCTCTTGAAAGTGTGACAATAGGCAGTGGTGTGACAAGAATAGGCCGTGGTGTCCTTGGTGATTGCCGTAGCCTGACCAGTGTGACATTTAAGAATACAACGGGCTGGAAATACAATGGAATAGCTGTTGAGGTTACGGATTCAAGTGAAAACGCAAAGAATTTTTGCGATTGTTGGAATTTATGGACGAGAAACCCATAATGATGTTTGTTAGCGTAATAAGAAAAATAGCTAGCCCACATCGTAAATTTGATTATATAAAATACGGCTATTCCCGCTCGTTTCTCGGGAATAGCCGTAAATTTTACATAAATAGGCAGAAGATGATTGGTAAGAAAATGGCGGGGAGCATATTGGCGATTTTGACCTTTGTTGCGCCTACCATATTTAAGCCAAGGGCGATAACAATGATGGACCCTGTGGCTGAAATTTCGTTAATTGAGTTCAAAAGCAGGTCCTTGAGTGCTCCGGCACCAAGCTCAATGGCACCCTGATAAATAAAGAGCGGAATTGCCGCAAGCATAGAGCCAATGCCACCGAAGGTTGTGGCAAAAACAAGGGCGGTTATAAAGTCGAGTAACGCCTTTGTATATAGAAGCTCTTGATTTTCTCCACCGGAAAGACCGCTGTTAAGCGCGCCCATAATGGCAAGGGCGCCAACGCAACAGGTAAGGGTGGTGGAAACGAAGCCCTTTGATACGCTTTTTTTCGCTCTTGCTTCGTCTATTTCGGGGTGACCTGTAAAAGCGGGCTTGTTTCTTACAAATTTGCGCTCCATAAAAGAGCCGAATTTTTCAAGCAAGCCGTCAATGTCAATAATTGTGCCGATAACTGTGCCTATAACCAAGGAGAGCAAGATAACAAGCTCCTTGTCAGATGACATAGCACCCTTTATGCCTATGAAAATGACGAAAACTGAGATTGCCTTCATAGCCGCCTCGGGAATTGAGGCTAAGCGTTGGTATTTTGAGAAAACACGGGAGAGCAAAATACCTAAAAGGGAGCCGCCGACAACCGTTGCACAGTTAACTAAAGTTCCAAGAAAGGGCATTAATTCAACTCCTCATAAAATTTATCTGCAAGGGCGCAAAAGCTCTCAATTGACAGCTTTTCTCCCCTGATATTAATATCAAAGCCGAGCTCCTCAATGATTTCTCCAATACGCGTCTTTGGAATGTTGGAAAAAGAGGACGAAAGAGAATTAAGCATGGTTTTTCTGCGTTGGGCAAAAGCGCCCTCAATAACGCGGAACAACATTTTTTCGCTTTTTGTTTTGTATAGTGGCTCGTCGTAAAGCTCAATCCTTATAACCGTTGAGGTTACCTTGGGCGCGGGCAAGAAATTGTCGGGAGAAACGTCAAATAGCTTAAGGGCTTGTCCGTAGTAGGCAATAGATGCGGAAATTGCGCCGTAGTCCCCCTTGGTTTCGGTAGCGCACAGGCGGTCGGCAACCTCCTTTTGTACCATAACGGTAATAGAGGTTAGGCGGCTTTTACCGTTTTCTCCCCGAGCCTGCTCCAAGAGCTTCATTATGATAGGCGTGGTGATGTAATATGGCAAGTTGGCGCAAACGGACACAGAGGAGCTTCCAAAATGCTCGTTTATAAACTCACCTAAATCAAGCTTTAAAAAATCCTCGTTTACAACGGTGATATTTTGATGCTCCGCCAAGGTTTCTCCAAGAATAGGAATAAGAGTTTTATCAATTTCAACAGCTACAACCTTGTCGTAGCAAAGACAAAGCTCGTTTGTCAAGCAACCGATACCGGGGCCGATTTCGATAACCGCGCTTTCGCTATCTTTTTGCTTGCAGGAGTGGTAGGAATAGCTTTCGTCCGCTATTTGCATTGGAATTTGACGGTTAATCAAAAAGTTCTGACCAAAAGCCTTTTTTGTGCCTGTTTGGTGCTTGGACATAATGCGCTTAACCACGTTTACGTCGCACAAGTTCATACACTCCACCCCCTGTTTTTTGAAAAAATGAGCCTTGGCGTTAAAAATCAAATTTAATCTACAACGCAAGGCTTTACATAAAAAATACAAAAAAATGGAGCTGACGATGAGATTTGAACTCATGACCTGCTGATTACGAATCAGCTGCACTACCACTGTGCTACGCCAGCATATTTGATTATTTGCTTTTGTATTATATCATAAACGTTTTGAAATTGCAACAATAAATTTTAAGTAAATAAAGAAAACGGCGAAAAATCTCGCCGTTTTGCAATATTATTGTACATTTTGCTCAGGTGTGTCACTTTGAGGGACGGCTTTGAATTCAAACCAGAAAATACTACCCTTACCAACCTCGCTGGAAACACCAAAGCGGGAGTTGTGTACCATAAGTATGTTTTTAACTATGGAAAGGCCTAAGCCTGTACCTGTTATGGCGCGCTTGTGTACCTTGTCAATTTTGTAGTATCTGTCCCACACAAGAGGCAGGTTTTCTTCACTTATACCCTCACCTGTGTCGATAATTGACACTCTGACGATATCGTCAAGCACGTCCTGTCGGATGGTGACAGTCTTGTCCTCGCCTGTGTAGTTAACAGCGTTGTTGACAAGGTTATATACAACCTGTAAAAGCCTTGTTTCGTCGGCAACAATGTAAACGTCCCTGTCGTGAATAAAGGAAATCTTGTATTCCTTATGGCTCAAAAGCGCGTCGTAGCGGTTAACTGTATCGGAAATAACCTTTGTCAAGCAAATTTTCTTCATATCAAAGGATTGAGTACCCGATTGCAGCTTTGAAACCAACAAAAGGTCGTTGACAAGGGAGTTAAGCCTCGATGCCTCGTCAATAATAACCTGCATATTTTCAGGAGTGATTTCACTTGGAAAATCACGCATAAATTCGGAGTAGCCCGTTATCATAGTCAAAGGAGTACGCAAATCGTGGGAGATGTTGGCAATAAGCTCCTTTTGGATTATGTCCGCACGTTCAAGCTCCGTTGTCATTGTGTTCAAGGTCTTTGCAAGCTCTCTTATTTCGTAAGGCCCGTTCTCCTCGAAGCGGACGTTATAGTCGCCGCCCCTTAATTCGGATGCGCCCTTGGTTATTTTTTCAATAGGCTTGGAAAGATTTTTCGTTAAGATGAAGGAGATAAGAACAGCAAATGCGAAAAAGCCAAGTGTAACTAAGGCAAGGACAATGCGCACCGCACTTGTAGTTGCGGACATTGGCTCAATATCTGCATTTAAAATCAGCATAACCTGATTTCCTGCCTTGCCTGTGACTAAGCGCACGCAGATAAGACAGTCCTCACTGATTTCCTCATCGCTTGTATTCTTTAGTCCCTCATTGGAGTTGAAGTCTCTGAATTGCTCTCTTGGAAGGACGACGGTGTATTCTCCGTCGTTTTCAATAGCCTCGTTATACCAAGTAGAGAGCAAATTAGTTGAGCTTTCATCAAGGGTACAAATGATACAGTCGTTCAAAATGTGGTTTTGGTAAAGAATTTCGTACCCGTTTACCATAACTACCCCTAAGCAAAGCTGGTATTCCTTTGAAACCTGCTCAATGAGAGAGGCAATATCTTGGGAGTCAATATTTTCGGAAATAAGGCTTGAAGCACGCTTAATGTCGGACTCTCTTGCCGACTTGAATGCGGCATCCAAGAAAATCGCGTGGAAAACCCACAAAACCAATAATAAGGAAATTGCAAGGATTGCAACGCCCGAAAAAATGTGAAACCTTATGGAGCGAGTCCTTTTTTTTCGGCTTTTGACTCCGTTTTTTACATCTTTTACTTCGTTAAGCATTTTATAGTGGCTTTTCTTCGAAGCGGTAACCCATACCGCGAATAGTAACGATAAAGTCGCTATACTTACCAAGACTCTTTCTCAAAATCTTGATATGAGTGTCAAGAGTTCTGTCATCGCCAAAGAAATCATAGCCCCAAACGTCGGACAAAAGCTTGTCACGGGAAAGGGCAATATTCTTGTTTTTAAGCATATAGAAGAAAAGCTCGTATTCCTTGGGGGACATATCAATCCTCTCTCCGTCGATATATACTATTCTCGCAGTTAAGTCAGCCACTAAGCCGCCGTTTGCCAAGGAAACAACCTCGTTTTTGTTCTCCTCGACCTTTTGAGAAGCGGAGCGCTTCATAATGGCGTTAACGCGGAGCATATGCTCCTTTGGAGAAAAGGGCTTAACAACGTAGTCGTCAATGCCAATCTCAAAGCCGTTGATTTTATCGTATTCCTCACCGCGGGCGGAGAGCATAACTATCGGCACGCTTGAGGTCTTTCTTATCTCTCGCGAAGCGGAGAAGCCGTCAAGCTCAGGCATCATAATGTCCATGATAATAAGGTCAAAGGAGCCGTTTTTGAATTTGATAACCGCATCCATACCGTCGCACGCCTCAGTCACCTTGTGACCGTCAAACTCAGCATACTTGCGTATGAGCTTTCTTATCATTTCCTCGTCGTCAACAATTAGAATGTTATACATTTTAATCACCTCACGCTTTATTGTAGCACAAAAAAACTTAAAAATCAATAGTGGTTTATATACCGAAAATGCAGCACCCGTTGAACGGATTGTGCTGCATTTTCGGTTATTTTGAAGGAGAGTAGGATAGTATCAATTTTAGTGGAGTATTATTCGTAATACTCATAGACTGTAACGGTTACTGCATCGGTTGTGTTACCGCGTCTGATGTAGAGGGTAAGCTGTGAGCCGATTTCCATACCGTTAATGATTTTTGTCAACTCGTCGGCGGAGGTGATTGCGTAGTCCCTACCCCCAAGTCTAACGCCGTAAATCTGGTCGTTGAGCTGAAGCGCGGAGCTATTGTCACCCTTATCTCTTTTGAGAATTTTGGAAACGTAAACACCGTTGAAAATCTCCATATTAAACTCTGTAAATATGGTTGGACGGTTGGTTGCGTAGCCAAGAGTGATAAAATCTTCATATACTTTACATGCATCGGCTGATGGAATCGCAAAGCCTAAGCCCTCAATTTCCGTGCCGATGGATTTTGCGTTTACAATACCAACAAGCTCACCGCGAAGGTTGAAAAGACCACCGCCCGAGTTGCCGGGATTTATAGGAGCATCAATTTGCAAAAGGTTCATTTTAATACCGTCAACCGTAAGTGTGCGGTCGAGAGCACTTATATAACCGTTTGAAACCGTGCCGCCAAGCTGACCTAAGGGATTACCGATTGCAATGATGTCCTCGCCAACTCTTAATTCATAATTGTCATTGGCAAAGGAAGCAATAGGAAGCTCCTTGGTTTCTTGAATTTTTAATATTGCAATATCACCGATAACGTCGTAGCCGATAACGGATGCTTTATAGTCCGTACCGTCTGTTAACGTAACTGTGATGGTTGATTTTGTGCTTTCAATGGCGTCCTCAATAACGTGGGCATTTGTGATAATGTGATAGCCCTCTTCGGTAATCTTGCCGCTATCCTTATCCTCGGTCTTGTACTTGCCGACGATAACACCGCTGCCTGCACCGCTTTGAGTGTAGTAGTTTTGGAAAACAGCGTATTCTGTTTTAACCTCAACCACCGTGTCCTTAACAGTGGCTATGATATCTGCGCGGGATGGATTTGAGCCGAATGACCCGCTGATAACAGCCTCGTAGGGACTTTTATGAATATCATTTATTATAACCTCGTTACCACTTGAGCCGTTGGCGTTTTGAGAGGCGAAGATACCCCCAATAACGCCAAGAGTGGCGGAGATGATTATGCAAAAAACACAAACCAAAACAAGGACCGTTGTACTAACCACGCCTTTGGACTTGCCGTTGCCTATATAGAAATGAATAGGTTCTTTTCCGTCGCCGTTCCCGTTAAGGTTGTCATTGTATATAAAGTCTGACAATTTGGCACCTCGTTCAAAACATTTCGTTTGCTTTTGTGATTACATTATAAACCATGAATGTGACAGTTTTTTGAACATAGGAAAAATAATGATTGAAAAAAGAGAGTATTTGAAACAATGGATGCGTTCGTCAAAATTTACAAAACTCGGCTTTTTAGCCAAGAAAAAACAAGGGTGGATTTGTTGATTTTGCCATATTTACATTTTTAAAGGGAAGTGTTATAATTAACGTATAATATAAATCTATTACATAAGGAGAAATTTATGAGCAAGAGGTTTTTACTAACCGTTGCTGTTATGGCGCTTTTGATGTGCGCATTTGCAATGGTTGTGGGCGCAGCACCTGCAAAGCCAACCCTTGATGTTGACTTTAGCTCTGTTGCAGAAATTGATGGGTTTACCCCACCATCTCAGCTTTACGTAGGTACAGCTCAACGTGTTTTATTGGATGACGGAGAGGGCAATTATGTTACATATCCTACATACTACGTAACAAAGGATAGCGAAACTTTTGATTTTGACTTTTCAAAGCTTAACGCGGCACAGGCGGTACAGTATTCAAAGAAGTCTGTTGTAATGGTTGAAATTCCAAACGGAGTTAAAACGGTTTCCGGTAGCTATTTTGCAGGCACAGGTAACTTTCCGCTTTGCGTATCTGTTCAGTTCCCCGGTACTGTAACAAGCTACGGCGGCAGTATGTTCCAAACTAATACTGTGATAAGAGTTGTTGAGTTTTTGGACGGTGAGGAGCCTGTTACAATGGGTGACGGTATGTTTGGCGCTAACTGGCAAGCAGGTACTGCCAACCTTGAATATGTTAGATTCCCTAACAATCTTATCTCGATAGGTGCTAACACATTCGGTAAGTCTTATCAGAACAAAACAATCATTCTTGGCGAAAATCTTCAGTCCATAGGCGCGGGCTTCTTTGGTGAGTCAACACCTGATAACAAGGATACAAACATCTATGTTTCTGACAAGTTTTTTGCTAATACCGATATCGTTGCAAGTGTTTTCGGTAACTTTGCTCAATATCACGGTAACATTTTGAAGCTTAGGTTGTTCTATGCTGGCTCAAAGGAAGCTGCTGAGGCGTTTGTTGAAAAGGGCAAGGCTGCTCAGAGCGGTTATGTGTTTGACAAAGCTACTATTGTTAGCAAGGATGAGTATGACCCAAGCGTTCACAAGCTCACATCTGCTATCAGCATAATTATGATTTACGATTATGAAATTTGTGACCTGTTCTATGATGGTCACAACATGAGCAGTGAAGCGGAGATGAAATTCACAAGTTATTTCGAGCCTATCAAATTTGCATCCGTTTGTGAAAACGGCACTTGCACATATGCAGGCTATGACGATTCAAAGACAATTGGCGCACTCTTTGTAAACTACGGTTACTCAATGACCGAGGTTGAAATTGGCGGCAAGCTTTCAATGTCACAGTTCTTCGGTATTGACAAGGCAAATCTTGAAAAATATACTACCTTGACAGGTAACGCCTTTGAGTATGGCTTTGTTGTTTCTTCAAACGCTGACCCAATGAACGAGGCAAACAGCGGCTTGATTGCAGAGGGCAAGACCTACATAACAACACAAAACGGATTTAAGCACGACTACTTTGCAGTTGCTGTTGCTGGATTTACAGACGCAACCGTTGATAACGCACTTACATTCTGCGTTTATGTTAAGGATGGAGCAAAGGTTTCCTACCTTGATAACGGTGAAACAGTTGAAACGGTAAATATGAAGAGCTACAA
>JAZSGX010000016.1:0-4582 GCA_045532975.1 Eubacteriales bacterium
TGATACACAGCGAGAGAAGGTTCACGTTCGTTATAATGTGCCCGATTCCACGTATAACTTGGAGGAAACGGAAGGCCATACGACCTACGAGGTGGTCGGGCATTTCAATCCCGATGCAAGTGAAAATCTCTTACAAAAGATTTTTCGAATGATGAAGGAGGAAAAAAGTTTACAATGACACGCAGACTTTATCGTTGTAAAGTGTTGAAATCTTTTCAGAAATATGATATAATAAAGACAAGCGATAATACTGTATCGGTTGTCGGAAAGGAGCATATTTGAACAGACAACTGAATGAAAACAGAATTACGGCTCTCTACTGCCGTCTTTCGCAAGACGATGGACGTGAGGGTGAGAGCAACAGTATAGTCAACCAAAGAAATTTGTTAACGGAGTTCGCTCGTAAAAGTCATTTCAAGAACCTGCAATATTTTGTGGATGACGGATACTCGGGTACTAACTTTGACCGTCCCGATTTTCGCAGAATGGAGCAGATGATTAAGAACGGAGAGATTGGCACGGTTATCGTTAAGGATATGTCCCGTCTTGGAAGAAATTTTCTCCAAGTGGGATTATACACCGATATGCTGTTTCCCGACAATGACGTTCGCTTCATAGCAATCAACGACGGTGTTGATTCCGCGGTACAGACCGAATTTGATATGACACCCATCCGCAACTTCTTCAACGAGCTTTTCGCAAGAGATACGGCGAAGAAGATTCGTGTTACCCTTAAAATGAAGGGCGAAAGCGGAAAGCCCCTTTGCTCCAAGCCGCCTTACGGATACGTTAAGAGCGCGGAGAACAAGGACGTTTGGGAGATCGACGAGGTTGCCGCAGAGGTGGTTAGGAAAATCTTCAAGCTTTGCATCGGCGGATATGGTCCCGCTCAGATTGCCAAAACGCTGAAAGAAGAAAACATCTTAACACCCGCCGCTTATGTAGCCGAAAAGGCAGGTAAACCCTACAAGGGTAATCCCTATAAGTGGGATCACGCGACAATCGGGCGTATCTTGGAGCGACTTGAATATCTCGGTCATACGGTCAACTTCCGAACGACCAACAAAAGTCCCAAGAGCAGTAAGCGCGTAAACAATCCCGTGGAAAAGCAGATGGTGTTCTTAAACACCCACCCTGCCATCATTGATGAAAATTCCTACGAGATTGTACAGAAGATACGCGAAAACAAGCGCAGACCGACGGCAACGGGCAAGGTCAGCATCTTCTCCGGCAAGGTCTTTTGCGCAGATTGCGGCTCTAAGCTCTATTACTGCACGACCAAGTACTTCGACGATAGCCAAGACTTCTTTAATTGCTCTCAATACCGAAAGGATACAAGCTCGAGCACGGTGCATTATATCCGTCAGCAAACGCTGATGAGCTTGGTGTTCAGGCATATCAAGAGTATGCTCTCGTATGTGCAGCAGTTTGAGGAAAGCTTTGTGCGTGAGGAAATTGAAAAAGCGGACAGAGTGCGCGAACGCTCCATAGCAAATGCGAAGAAGGAGATCGTAAGCCTAAAGCAACGCGACCAAACCCTTGACCTCATATTCAAGCGAACCTATGAGGATATGGCAACGGGAAGAATTACCGACGCAAAGTTTGACCTTCTTTCCTCAGAATATGAGAAGGAACAAGCGGAGGTAAAGCACAGAATTGCCGAGCTTGAGGATATGATTGAGAACGGTGAGGAAGAACTGAAGGATCTCAAACAATTTCTTGCCAACGTTCGCAAGTACACCGATCCCGAGGAGCTTACCGCAGAAATGCTTAACGATTTGGTTGATAAGATACTTGTCCACGCTCCCGATAAGAGTAGCGGACACAGAAAACAAAAAATCGAGATTTACTACAATGCTGTCGGCATCATTAACCTGCCTACCGCCAAAGAGGACGATTGCATCGTGCTTCACGGCAGAACCAAGGGCAATAAAGAAGCCGTATAACACAGCAAGAGGTATTGTGACCCAAATCGGTCACAATACCTCCTACATACAAATACTTCCTTATGGGGCGGCAACTTCAGGCAACGTCCTGTTTTGTTATTTAGAAATATATGTAAAGCTCTTAAAGTCTGCAAAGCAACGATTTTCATTTTCGCCCGTTGATTGGTCATTGCAACACATTGTTATGTATGTACCTGTATGACCCTCGTGGTCAATGTCACAGTACGCCTCATCACTAAGATTAGAGCAATCAAGCTCTCCTGCAATTTTGGTATAGCTTTCACCGTCAAGTGAATAAAAATACTGTAGCTTACAGTTATCTATTTTCGCTTTTAGCCAAACCTTGGTCGCTGTACCAATATCGACACCACACATTAGTGGGTCGTAAAACTTCAAGCTATCGCGCACGATTATGCGAAGCACATTTTTACCCTCATCCTCATATGACATAAATAAATAGAAGAAATTGTATGTGTCATAGAAAACGCTGAGTCCTGCGGTCTGTTGGAAGTTCTTAGGGTCAAACTCCATTTCAACCGTCGCCTCAACGCTATGGTGTTGCAATCTTCTGCCAACCATTGATTGTTTGTTCCATGAGGTAATTGCCTCGTGACCGTAAAGCCTTAAATAGCCCTTGCGCGCAGTCAAAGACCCAATTTCATCAAATGGAATACGCAAGGTGTTATACCTTGAAGGCAGCTTTTCCATATCAAAATCATCCTTTTCAGGAATTGGCTCAACCTTATGCTCGGGCAAATATGAATTATACTCGGTTGGTGGAGTTGTTCCGCCGTTTTTGAGCCTTATCCATCCGTTTTCATCCCATTTAACCTCTGCAATACAGGTTTCTCTGCCTAAAATACATCTCCCCTTTTCGGTTATAGGTCTGCCGCACAGATACGCAACGTACCAATCACCGTCGGTAGTATTAATAAGTGAGCCGTGACCTGTCCTTTGCAAGGGAGAGGTTGGGTCATTACGCACAGTTAAAAGCGGTTGTGGGTCAACCTCATAGGGTCCCCAAATGTTCTTGGAGCGAGCCATTTGTACACCGTGGTTGTACATAGTACCGCCCTCGGCTACCATCAAATAATAATAACCGTTTATTTTGTATAAGTGAGGCGCTTCAGTAGCACCGATGGGTGTACCGCTAAAAATATTTTTAACAGGACCGATGAGTTTGCCCTCTTTTTCAGAGTATTCCTGCATCAAAATGCCAGAAAACGGGTGATTTTCCATACGTGGGTCCCAACGCATATTAAGTAGGTATTTTCTGCCGTCATCATCGTGGAAAAGAGACGGGTCAAATCCACTTGAGTTCAAGTAAATCGGCTCACTCCACTCACCATATAAATCGGTTGTTGTTACTAAATAGTTATGGACATCCTTAAAAATACCGTGAAAATTCTTAGTATTAGTATATATAAGGTAGTAAGTTCCGTTATTGTAGGTCAAGCAAGGCGCCCAAATTCCGCCTGAATTTGGGTTACCCACCATATCAAGCTGAGATTTTCTTCTTAGTGGGCTTGGCATTTCCTCCCAATTCACTAAATCCCTTGAGTGATATAGCTGTACACCGGGGAACCATTGGAAAGTTGAAGTGGCAAGATAATAGTCCTCTCCCACTCTTAAAAGACAAGGGTCAGGATGAAAGCCTGTCAATATTGGATTTTTAGCAGTTAGCATAAGTTTTCTCCTTACGTTAAAGTTACAGATAAAATTATATCATAAGCTGATATCTTTGTCAATCAAAATGCAAAAAGCGTGCTGAAATTCAGCACGCTTTTGTAGAATTATTATTTAAAGAATTTAACTGCGGATTTGAACATCTTAATGTCGTATTCGCCGTATACGTTCTTGTAAAGACCGTTATCGATACGCTCGGAGTGACCCATTTTACCGAATACACGTCCGTCAGGGGAAGTGATACCCTCGATTGCGAGAGTTGAACCGTTAGGATTGTACTGAATATCGTAGGTTGCTTCACCATTCAAATCAACGTACTGTGTAGCAATCTGACCATTTTCGATAAGCATCTTAATTGTTTCGTCATTTGCCAAGAACTTACCTTCACCATGAGAAATTGGAACATTGATTATATCGCCAACATTACAATCGTAGAGCCAAGGTGACATATTGGAAGCAATTCTTGTTCTAACAATCTTAGACTGGTGTCTTGAGATGTTATTAAAGGTCAATGTTGGACAATTCTCGTCTGTGTCGATAATCTTACCGAATGGAACAAGACCGAGCTTAACAAGAGCTTGGAAGCCGTTACAAATACCGCACATCAAGCCACCACGGTTATCGAGCAAATCAGTAACAGCCGCTTTAACGTCATTACCACGGAAGAAAGCTGTGATAAACTTACCTGAACCGTCAGGCTCGTCACCGCCGCTAAATCCACCGGGAACAAATATCATTTGGCTTTCCTTAATCTTACTTGTAAACTCCTCAGCACTTCTCTTAATTCCGTCAGCGGTCAAGTTGTTAATAACATAGATTTCACTCTCAGCGCCTGCATCCTCAACAGCCTTTGCAGAGTCAAATTCACAGTTAGTACCAGGGAATACAGGGATAAGCACCTTAGGTCTTGCAATCTTAACGTTTGCTCCAAAACGCTTTTCTGTATTGTG
>JAZSGX010000072.1:0-7493 GCA_045532975.1 Eubacteriales bacterium
GGTTACGCTCTGTAAAACGCAGGAAGCCGAAAGCATACATATGTCACCCGGCGAGAGGCGGTAGAGGGTGATCTCTTTGCCGTCCTCGGAAAGCATATAAAGACGAAGCCTGCCCGAGCGCACGATGAAAAGCCCCGTGCATCCCATATTGTCGTGAACGGGTTGGGAGCGGTCGAAGTGTTTTTCTGCCGTGTTTTCGCACAGTAGCTGCTTGTCCGCATCGGCAAGCACGCTCCAGAACGGGAAATAGGTTTCATAGAATTTTTCAAGTGGCATGGCTTCGACTCCTTTCAAATGACTTTTTTGTATTATACCATATTTTTATGGATTTTTCAATTGTTTAATAGCAAAAAAGAGCCGACCGTAATAGCCGACTCTTATTTGCAAGTGTGCATTACATCATCACCGTCTCTTCGCTGCCGTTTGTGAAGGTGAACACAAGCCGTCCGTCATTGTGGACGATGATGCGCTCAACGGTGGCGCGGAAGCGACTGTCCTTCCATTCGGTGTCGAGGAGGTCAAGCTCTCCGAGTTCAAAGAGGAATCCGCCGAGCTCATCCGCCTTGAATTGCTTGTCCTCCCTCTGCCGCGTGAGAGTCGTATAACGCTTCTGTAAGACTTGGTAGCGTTCGGTAAGGCTCTCATAGGTTTTTGCGTATTCGTCCTGGTCAAGAGCCGTTATCGCATTGGTGGCGATGCTTTTCTCGATCAATCCTGCTACAACCTCCATCTCCTCGGCAATCGCACGAAGCTCGACATCAATTTCGGTGTGATCGGAAAGGGCTTCACAGGCTCTTGGAGATATTCTTTCGCTTAGCAAAAAAGCGTAAATTTAGAACTTTTAGAAGCCTTAAAAACAAGTGCAAGGTTGCAGAAATGTAGCAGAAATTTACCACTATAAAAAATATATAGGGAATTTGAGCAGTTGAGCAATGCAAGAGAATTTACAGAGAAATTCCATACATAAAAAAAATGAGAGGGTTGCAGAAACTTTACTGTAAATCACAAATTTTCATTTGCAAAAAGGCCGATATATGTTATACTATATCTGAAAGTAGGTGATGTATTTTGAAAATCACAGTAGTACAACCCCCATATTTTATGGGTGATAATCCCGACGAAAAAATCGCAGAGTTTTTGATAAATGAACTTGAAAAGGTTGAAAAAGACTCTTTAATAGTTTTGCCTGAATATTCTAATGCGGGCGGTATCTCAGATATTAAAAGCGAAATTAAAGCTATGCCAAGGGCAAAAGCTATGCTGAAGAGCGCTTCAGCCGTTGCCAAAGAAAACTCTGCTTATGTTGCCATAAACGTTTTGGAAGAGCGAGATGGAGGAATTAAAAATAGTACCTATTTGTTTGATAAGCAGGGTGATATTGCGTTTGTTTACGATAAAATCCATCTTCCACCAAGCGAAATCGCTTTAGGTGTCCAATATGGTGATGGTGCTTGCGTTTGCAATTTGGATGGTATTCGCTTTGGCTTTTTGACCTGCTATGATGTGTATTTTAATGAGCAGATAGAATATTTGGCGTCGCAAAAGCCCGATATAATACTGATTCCCGGTTATCAGCGCGGAGAAGCTACCGATATTATTCGAGCTCAAACCAAGCTGATTGCATTTCGATGCAATAGTTTCGTTGCGAAATCCTCCTACTCAATGAACAGTGACGAAAAGGGCGGATGTTCCATGATAATTGCTCCCGACGGTCATACCTTAAAGGATATGGGCAAAGATGTTGGCTCCGTTTCGGTTGAGATTGACCCCAAAATGAAATATATGAGAGCTGCCGGCTTTGGCGGTGGAATAGTTCGCAATGATGATTTTATAAATGACGGACTTCGTCCAGACATTTTCAAAAATTAACCAATGTCTAAATCTTTTTCACCTTCACACTCCAAAAAACAGTTGAACCGTGTTTCAACTGTTTTTTTAGTTCGCTTTTTTATAAGCTTTTAGGCAAATAATAAAAAGCGTTTTATTGTATTAGGTTGAAAAGCAATAAGCTTTATGGTATAATTTAGTATATTACGATAATTCACTTTGAAGGGACTGTTAAAAATGAAATCAGCTTATGAACACAACAAGGAATTGATACAAAGGGTTACCCCGTCGATGTCTTATGACGGCGGCGACTTCCAAGAATGGAAGGCATCAGCCAGGGAAAGGCTTTCGCAGCTTTTGGGCATGGACAAGTTTAAAAAGGTGAACCCCGAATTTGAAGTGGAATACCAACAGAAAATAGAGGGAGCGACTGAAATCCGTTTTACCTTTCAGAGCGAGGCAGGTTACCGCGTGCCCTGTCATCTGCTGCTTCCCGATGGGGTTAAAAATCCGCCGCTTATGATTTGTCTCCAAGGACACTCTAAGGGAATGCACATTTCCTTAGGCAGACCTAAATTTGAAGGAGATGAACAATCTATAAGCGAGGGTGACCGAGATTTTTGCGTCAGAGCCATCAAAGAGGGCTTTGCGGCAATTTCCTTAGAACAAAGAAACTTTGGTGAATGTGGCGGAAATGAAAATGGTCCGAGATGCTTTGAATCGACTATGACGGCGCTTCTTATGGGAAGAACAACGGTGGGTGAGCGCGTTTGGGACGTTTCCAGACTTATTGATGTGATTGAGGACGAGTTTGCAGATAAAATTGATACAAAAAATATTTGTTGTATGGGAAATTCAGGCGGTGGCACTGCCACTGCGTACATTGCAGCTTTGGAGGACAGAATCACCTTGGCAATGCCATCCTGCGCTATGTGCACGTTTAAGGATTCCATCGGTGCTATGACTCATTGTTCCTGTAATTATGTGCCGAAAATGTCGGAATATTTTGATATGAACGACCTTATGGCAATGGCATATCCAAAGTATTTCATTCAGGTATCGGGAACTCAAGACCCTATCTTTCCATTGTTTGGCGCCGAGCAGGTCTTTGAAAAGGGCAAGCGGGCTTATGAGACATTTGGAGAAGGTCACCGTTGCACGCTTGTTAAAGGAAACGGTGGACACAGATTTTATGCCGACGACTCTTGGCCGATTGTACATAAATATCTTGGAGTTTAATTGTTACAATCAATTAACATAGCGATTCTAATTGTAAGGAGAAATAAAATGAATCACAAAAAATGCTGGATAACCTCTGCCCACAGGGGATTTGTTGAGGGTGATTTGAAGGAAAACAGCTTAGCTGCGTACTACAATGCAGCTTTGCACGGTGCGGAAATGATAGAAACCGATGCGCGTCTTTCAAAGGACGGGGTGCTTATTGTTAACCACGATGATACCGTGCGCGGATTTAATGAAAATGGCGAGGCTGTTACATATGTGGTTGCGGAAGAAACCGCCGACACACTCTGCTCTGTTATTTTATCTAAGGATGAAAAATGGGGAACACAGCGCATACCAACCTTAGAGCAGGTATTGAATTTAGCATACCACACAGGCTTGCACGTAAACATTGACCTAAAAAATGGATTAAGCATTGCCGAGCAAGTGGCAAAGACTGTATTAAAATGCGGAATGATAGGCAAGGTGGTTTATGCCTTAAACGGCTCGGGAATGGAGGGAATCAACGCAATTTTGGCAATTGACCCCGATGCCCGCTTTATTGACCGAGGGGCAGGCTTTGCAAACACCGTTAAGGATTTTGGCGAGCGTGGTAAACGGTGCTTTTGCTACACCTGGGACTCTTGTACGGATGATATTGAAGCAATCCGTAATAGCGGTTGCTTGTTAGCGCTTATCAGCCTTGATGAAAGGAATTTTGAAGCATCAATCAAGCAACACCCAGATATGTGTGAATATTTGCACACCTCTGATTTTAGCGCAATTGAGAGCAACTACATTAATAGCATCAAGCTATATTAGGAGTTAATTATGATACTTGTTACAGGCTCAACAGGCTTTGTGGGTGGCAAAATTATGGAGCTTTGCCAAGATGTTATAGCTTGCCCGTCCTTAAGAAATGCGAGCGAGGACGACGTAAAACGCATTGTCGAGGAAAGCGGTGCGGACATTATTGTGCATACCGCCGCTATTTCCGATATTGGAGAGTGCGAGAAAAATCCAGAAGCCTCTTATATTGCAAACGTACAATTGCCTATTTATTTAGCCAAGGCTTCAAGAGGGAAAAAGCTGGTTTGCTTTAGCTCCGACCAGGTTTACAGTGGGTCAAAAGAAGATGGACCGTACACCGAAGATATGGTCTGCCCAAGCAACCTATATTCACGTCACAAGCTGGAAATGGAAAACAGGGTTTTGGATATTGACCCAAATGCCGTTATGCTCCGCGCAGAGTGGATGTATGACTACTATCTAAAGAAGTCAAACTATTTTATGAATATGATAAACGCAACCGACACCGTTTTCGCAAGCTCACAGCAGTTCAGAGGTGTGACCTATGTAAAGGAGGTTGCCGAAAATATAGAAAACGTAATAAAGCTCCCCGGTGGTGCTTACAACTTTGGCAGTGAAACCGCAAGATCTATGTACGATATAACAAAAGAGTATTTAGCCTTACTTGGCAAGGATGTACAGGTGGCGGATTACCCTTCAAGCCAAAACCTGTGGATGAACTGCCAAAAGGCAAGAAAATACGGTGTGGATTTTTCAAGCGTTGAAGACGGACTTATTAAATGTGCAAGAGATTACAATTATATGAAATAACTTGTTGTATTTTCACGAAAACCATGTTAAAATATAGTTAACAATTGTGCATAGCACAAAAAGGAGGTAGAAAATGAACAAATTCGCACGTCTTCTCGGCTATGACCCCGTCGAGAAGCAAACAAGCGTCAAAACGGAAATTATTGCGGGTATCGTTACTTTCCTTGCAATGGCTTACATTTTGACAGTAAACCCAGACCAAATAGTCGGCTCTGCAAGTGGCTATTGGGCATCCGTATTTATGGCAACCGCTATCGGTGCTATTATCGGTACACTCTTAATAGCTTTCTTGGCTAAAATGCCTCTTGCTCAGGCATCGGGCATGGGTCTTAATTCAATCGCCGGTGGACTTATAGGCGGTAGGGCATTTTTCGATGGAAACGGTGACGGTATCGCATTCACCGTTGGACAAGTATTTATGCTTGTATTCATCTCAGGACTTATCTTCCTTGCCCTCTCTCTTATCAAGATTAAGGGCAAAACCTTCCGTGAGCTTGTATTTGACGGTATGCCCGTTTCCGTAAGAAGCTCTATTTCCGTTGGTATAGGCTTGTTTATTGCTTATATCGGCTTCCAAAATGCAGGTATTATTCTTTCAAACGACTACACTCAGGTTGACTTAGTTGACCTCTCCAACTGGGGCTTGCAATATGTAAACGACGGCTTTGGCGTTACACCTATTTACGCTACACAGTCAGCTTGCGTTGCGCTTATCGGCTTATTCCTTATTGCTATTCTTGACAAGCTTAAGGTGAAGGGCTCCGTTATTCTCGGCATTATAGGTGCTACAATCATCGGTATTCCTTTTGGAATTACCAATCTTGAAATCCTTGCAGGCGAAGGCGGTATTACCTGGAAGTTCTGGGAAAGCTTTGGCAACTTCTTCGGTGGCGGTGACGAGAGCGTATTCGGCTCTATGTTCTCTGTTTTCGAGGACGGTTTAATCCCTGAGGGTGTTTCTGTATTCTCTATCATTATGCTTATCATCACCTTCTGTATGATTGATATGTTTGATACTATGGGTACAATTGTTGGTTGCTGTAGCGGTAACAGAATTCTCTCTGATGAAAACGATAAGCCACACAATTACGGTAAAATTATGATAGCTGACTCCATTGCTACCTGCTCCGGTGCGGCTGTTGGTACATCAACCGTTACAACCTTTGTTGAGTCAGGCGCAGGTGTTAGCGCAGGTGGACGTACAGGCTTGACAGCGTTTACAACCGCTTGCCTGTTCTTCCTTTCAATGTTTATGATGCCCGTGTTTGCGGTTATCCCAAGCGCGGCTACCGCTTCTGCCCTTATCTACGTTGGCGTTCTTATGATGAAGAGCAACGTTAAGAGCATTGACTTCTCTAACGTTATTAACGCAACAAGTGCTTTTCTTACAGTTGCTATAATGGTGCTTTCCTACTCCATTACCGACGGTATCGGTATCGGTCTTGTTTCCTACACCATTATGAACGCTATTTTGTATCTTGCCGAGCTTATTATCAGCGCAGTTAAGAAAACAGAAAAGCCAAAGTGGAACGTTTCTGTTGTTGCAATAATCGTTTCCGTGCTATTCTTAGTTTACTTCTTCGTTCCGGGCTAACAGTTAAATTTACAAAAAGACGAAAATCCCCTGGGATTTTCGGCTTTTTTATTGCATTAGCAAAAGCACAATGTTATAATGGAATAAAAGGCGGTGAATTTATGAAAAGCATTTACGAAATTGACAAAAATTTTAAGATAGATACGAAGATACAAAAGGACGATATCAATTTTTTTGACGCTAAAAAGCTTGACGTTTTTGGCGTTTTTTATGAAAACGGAATGTACAGGCGTTTGCCTGAGAATGTAGCCAAAAGTATAAGCGACGGTGTATATCATCTCCACACAAACACAGCGGGGGGCAGAGTAAGATTTAAAACTGACAGTCCTTACATTGCCATAAGCGCGAAAATGTGCGGTGTTGGTAAAATGCCACACTTTGCCTTAAGCGGCTCTTGCGGCTTTGACCTTTATGTTGACAGCAAATACTTTGCCACCTTTATGCCGCCCTTTGATATAACGGACGGATATGAAGGGGTTATTGATTTGCGCGGTGAGGGAATGCACGATATAACTATAAATTTCCCACTATACAGTAATGTAAATGAGCTTTACATAGGACTCAGCCGTAAGGCGCAAATTGAAAAGCCAACCCCTTACAAATACGACAAGCCTGTTGTGTATTACGGCTCCTCAATTACACAGGGTGGGTGTGCCTCGCGCCCGGGAAATGCATACGAGGCTATTGTTTCTCAGCGTTTGAATATTGACCATATCAATTTGGGATTTTCAGGTAATGCCAAAGCCGAGGATGAAATTTGCGACTACATATTGAGCCTTGATATGTGCGCATTCGTATATGATTACGACCATAACTCTCCCACCCCGGAATATTTAGATGAAACCCACGAAAAAATGTTTAAAAAAATTCGTTTAAAATACCCAAATTTGCCAATAATTATGATGTCGCGTCCCAAGTGCAATTTAATAGAGGACGAACTCAGGCGGCTTGAAATAATTGAAAGCACTTACAAAAACGCTATAAGCAACGGAGATAAAAATGTGTATTTCATAAAAGGCTCGGAGCTTATGAGCCTTTGCGGTGACGAGGGCACAGTTGACTCCTGCCATCCTAACGATTGGGGCTTTGCCTCAATGGCTCAGGCGGTTGTAAACGTGCTTAGCCTCACGGGAATCGAACCCGTTTGTCTCTGAGCGATAAATCCGTGAGCCTTTGTCCGACCTTTGCCTTGAAAGTTTTTTAACTGTCTGCGCCAAAGCTCAAAAAAATC
>JAZSGX010000009.1:0-17092 GCA_045532975.1 Eubacteriales bacterium
CACTAACAAGCATAATAAGAACACAAACGATTGGTGGCAAAATTGCGATTGTCATAACAAGCGTCTTAGAGTACATATTTTTGTACATATAGCAAAACGCAGCTACAAGACCAAGAGCGATAGCGGCAACTAAGCATGTAAAAAACATCCAAGGCTCAATTACCGTAACAACCTCGCCTAAAGTTATGTCGAACTCTTTTGTGAAAATTGATTCAACTATACTCATATAAAATCTCCTTCTCTGGAACAAAAATTAAGATTCTATGTCAAAATTATACTCAAAATCTCTATTGTAACACGGATTACCAACTGAAACGTTGCTTGCGCCGATTTTTTTGCCGAGCATTGTTTTATACGCTGTTCCAACCTTAGAAAAGGAACGAGGGTATATTTTAAGCTCTGATAGAAGCTTTGCAAGCCACAATGGAACGGTGTTAGGCACTTTTATTTCCATAAGTGTGTACCCCTCGGGAAGAAGAGCATCACCGTATGAGCCACATCTTAAATCTAAATCGTAGTCGCGCCAAATAAGGTTTTTATCAAAAGTGATACGGATGTCACTTGTCTCTTTATAAAAGAAAGCGCATCTGTCATATGAAATATAAAACCTTGGTCTAATATCACCGTAATAATCAAAAAGATACTTGACTTCCTTTGAAATTTGCTTGTCGTCAAGAGGAATATTGACACCGGTTACAAAATTAAGCGCATTTATATAGTTCATATGTATTCTGCGCTTGTAAACAATACTATTGAATTTACGCTTGACTTCTAAAAAAGCGGTAGTATTGTCGCTTGGAACACCATATGTACGCAAACGTACTTTTTCCTTGAAAACAGGCTTATCTACTGAGCGACGTATCAAAAGATAATCGTTTGTGTCCAAATAAAGATTGCAGATTTTGGTTTCACCGTATTGATCAGGTATAAAATGCTTGTCAATTTCAGCTTTGAGGACGCTATATTGCTCTGGATTTAAAAGATACTTTTTTTCATAGCGCTTAAAAGTAACACCAAATGCCATAGTACGCCTCCCTTCTTACACCTTAAATAATAATATCATAAAATGGCCATTTTGTCAACCAATTTGTGAAATTTAACAACATATAAGTGAAGAATTACATCTATTTTGTGATAATTTCGCAAAGGTACTTTTCAAATAACAAATTTTATGTTATTATATTTATATCAAAAATTAAAGGAGCTAAAATGCAAAAGAGAGAAATTAGCTTAATTTATCCAAATCGACAGGCTTACGAAAGAAACGTTAGCGGTGAGGACAGACCAAATATAACCGACACTGTTTTAGATGAGCTTGGCTTGAATTCTGTTATGGATTTGAAAAACAGCCGCCTTTGTGACTTTTTCACAATGGAGAAGGAGGTTATTGAGTATAGACAAAAGGTTTTTGCAGATTTGCTTGAAAACCAGGAGCTTTGCGACCTGCTTATAAAGGTTAGTCCTATTTTGAGTGATATTTCAGAGCTTCGCCGTCTTTCCTCAGATAAGGATTCCGGTGACACTTACTTATATAGCATAACTGAAATAGAGCTATACGTTTCGTGTATGGAGCTATTATATGAGGGATTAACTCCCTTGAAGGAAAAATTAAATAGTGTAGCATTTAAGGCTTTATGCGAAATTGTAACAGAGCTTACGAAAAGCGAATACTACAAGGATTTGAATGACCGCTTAAAGGAGTTAACATCTCGCGTAAGAGAGGTGAAAAGCGTAACAATTGGCGTAAACCTTGACGGACGCTTATATCCTGAGTCTGCAGGTGTTTTGAGCGTAAATAATGAGTATTTTAAGTCCGGGGAGCTATTGCAAAAAATACTACGCTTAGATTTCAAAAGCAACGAGTATACTTGCATAGCATCATTACTTCCGTTTAAAAAAGGACAATCTGACAATCAACAAAATGCTTTGTCCATTGCATTCAACAATGCGTTGAACAGCGTGTTTAAATCGTCCATGCGTTCTTGGAAAAAGGTTGTTCAAAATTATATTTTGGAAAACGCAGATTTTCTTATAAAGCTTATGCCCGAAATTGAATTTGTGGTTAAGGGTGTTGATTTAATTAAGTCACTAAAAGAAAACAACCCTCTTACTTTTCCGCAAATTATGCCAATGGCAGATAAGATTTTTGACGTTAAAGGCGTTTATAATCCTGTTGTGGCTACTAAGGTTGAGAATAAAATGGTGCAAAATGATTTCACATTTGATAAAAATGGAACATTTTACATTTTGTCCGGACCCAACCGTGGCGGTAAATCTGTAATCACTTGCGCTATCGGATTGACCTTTGCTCTTTGTCAGCTTGGCTTGTGTGTTCCGTGTGACAGCGCGCGGATTAGTCCTGTTGACGGAATATTTACTCATTTTCCTTCTGGTGCGGAGGACACTATTGATAAGGGTAGGCTTGGAGAAGAGTGTGCAAGGCTTGATGAGATTTTTGACCATATAACAGAGTATAGCTTGATTCTTCTTGATGAGTCATTATCGTCTACAGGCTCCTACGAGGCATCTTATATCGCTTCTGAGGTGTTGAGCGGAATTTCCATGGTGAAGTGCAGAGGAATATTTTCCACGCACTTGCATGAACTGTCTTCAATGATTGATGAAATAAACGTAAGATGCGTAAGTCAAGGCGGTGCAGCTATTGATACCCTTGTTGCGGGTATGGAAGAAGGTCAGCGAAGCTTTAAAATTAAACGTCAAAAGCCTGATGGAAGGAGCTACGCTAAGGATATTGCGGACAAGTATGGTATATCTTACGACCGTATTATGAAAAAATTAAAAAAAATTAGAAATTTTTGAATTTACTATTGCAATTAAAAAAATACTGTGATATAATACAAGACGTGAATTTTGGTAGTAAGCATATCTACTTAAACGGAGGTGTTAAAGATGGCTATTTGTTCAGTATGTGGAAAGGGTGTTTCATTTGGACACAACGTTTCTCACTCTAACCGTAAGACAAACAGAGTTTGGAAACCAAATATCAGAAAAGTTAAAGCGGTTGTAAACGGCACTAATAAGACAGTTAATGTATGTTCTCGTTGTCTTCGTTCCGGCAAGGTTACTCGTGCTATCTAATTTTTT
Source organism: Eubacteriales bacterium (assembly GCA_045532975.1). GTDB lineage: Bacteria > Bacillota > Clostridia > Oscillospirales > CAG-272 > RGIG2000. The sequence continues at coordinate 3,106 of JAZSGX010000009.1, forward strand.
TGAAAAACAAGACCGTTTTTAAACGGTCTTTTTTCATATTGTGAGGTTGTATGAAGGCTTTAATAAATTATGAGATAGCAGAAGCTTTTTCAAAAATATCAAATATTCAAGCAATTCCGCTTAAGCCTTATTCACGTCTTGACGCTCCTGTTGCATCGCATGCAGATATGTTGTTTTGTGTTTTGGATGACGTGGTGTTTTGCTATGAGGATTATGTAAAAGAGAATAGATTGGTAGAAACAATTGAAAAAGAGGGCTATAAGGTTATTTTTATCTCAAACAAGTGTGAAAAGCAATACCCGTATGACATTTCGTTAAACGTGCTGATTATGGGTAAAACACTTTATTGTAATGAAAAATATACCGCGATGGAAATATTAGATTACGCCAAAAGCAGGGGATATACAATTATAGACGTCAAGCAAGGCTATTCTGCTTGCTCTACTTTGGTCGTTGATGAAAATACTGCAATTACCTCGGATTTTGGGATTGCAAAAGCTGTTAAATCGTCACATAAAAAAGCCATAATTGTAAATTGTGACGATGTTGTATTAACAGGATATGACCACGGATTTATTGGCGGTTCAACCGCAAAAATTAATGATAAAATTTATGTTTTTGGTGAAATTTCAAAAATGAATTTTAAAAACGAATTAGAAACGATTTCAAAGGACCAAAAATGTGAAATTATTCCTATTTTGGCGGGGAGAGTGTACGATTTTGGGGGAGTTAAGCTCCTTTAAAGCAAGAATGATGCGTACAAGCGGGGCATAATTGCCTCGCTTTAAAATTATTTATAAAATAAACAAAAAACACTTGGCAAGAATAAAAAATTATGTTATACTAACGATATATAGACTTTAATTGTTTTTTTGGAAGGGGATTAGCGCATGGATTGGTTTGTTCATATCTTCAAGCTATTCACTTTGTTTGATTTTATTGATTTGATTGACATAGCTATTCTTACCTTGGTAATTTTTAGCGCTTATCAATTCATAAAGGAAAGACGTGCGGGCAAATTGGCGATCGGCGTTGGCATTTTGCTTGTCATTGTTTTAATTTGTGAGATGCTAAATTTAAATGCTATGCGGTTTATTCTCGAATATTTGTTTAAATACGGTATAGTTGTTCTTGTAATAATTTTTCAGCCTGAAATTCGCTCAGCTCTTGAAAAGATGGGTGCTATATCCATTAAGGGCTTAAAAAATATTGGCGATCAAAGGAGCAATATGCCGACAGCAGGCTTAATTGAGGATTTTACAGAGGCTGTATTCGATCTTGCAAAATCTAAGACCGGTGCACTTGTTGTGTTTGAGAGGAACACTAAGCTTGGTGAAATTGTTTTGACAGGCACTGTCATTAATGCACAGTTTAGCGGTAAGCTTCTTAAAAATATTTTCTTTAATAGGGCACCATTACATGACGGCGCTGTGGTAATTAGAGGTAATCGTATTCATTCTGCTGCTTGCTTGCTGCCCTTGGAGTCCGATGCCGATTTGTTCAAAGATATAGGCACACGCCATAGAGCTGCTATCGGTATCAGTGAGGTTAGTGACTGCGTTGCAGTTGTTGTATCTGAGGAGACAGGAATTGTTTCTATCGCTCGCGAGGGTAACATATACCGAAACTTTACAAAAGAATCTATGAAGAGCACATTGTATGAGTATTTGATAAAGAGCTCTAGCGACCAAAAGAAAAAGAATGGTTCTCGCGTTAAATTCAAATTCAAAAACGGCTAAGGAGAGCTTATGGATAAGTTTACAAAAACAACCGAGGGCGAATTATCCAACGTAAATATGGTTGAGGAGGAAGCTCCTCAAAAGGGTAAGGCAGGAAAGATTGTAGCTATAATTATTTCCTTGCTTCTTGCTATTTCGGCTTGGCTTTATGTTGTCGGAACCGATGAGACTATTGTTGAAAAAAAATTTGATGACATCGAGGTTGTTATTCTTGATAAGTCAGAACAATTTAATATAATTGCCGATAATGTTAGCGTTACATTGTGCGGCACAAATAGCCAGCTTGTAGAAATTGATCCTGATAAAATTGTGGTTAAGGTTAATGCTATTTCACAAAGAAAGGGTAATGATACAAGATATTATGCATATTCAAACGAGATATTTTATGATGGGGATGATACTGTATCGGTAAAAGAGAAAACGGTTAAGGTATTAATTACCCTTGAGGAAAAGGTTGGAAAATGAAGATACTTGTTGAACAGATAATAGCTTCTGCTGTTTCGTCCGATGAGGAAGTGTTTGATTTAGCAAGGGCACGCATTAAAAGAACGCGTGCCCTTTCCTATTCTTCCGCTATGTATATATACAAGCGTTCGATTGATGCCCGTCATAAGGAAGCCATTAAGCTTGTTTATGCTGTATGCGCAGAGGTTGAAGTTATAAGAGGCAAGGAAAACATAGATTTATCAAAATACGGAATCAAGCGCTTTAATGAAGAAACGGTAGAATTCACAATTAAGGGCGATGTACCGTCAAAATCCCCTGTGGTGGTAGGATTTGGACCTTGCGGTATGTTTTGTGCTCTTGGTCTTGCACGCGCGGGTCTTAAGCCTGTTGTAATTGAACGCGGTGCAGATGTTGATACAAGAGTAAAATGCGTTGATGATTTTTATAATTCTAAACGATTGACCGTTGACACAAACATTCAATTTGGCGCCGGTGGAGCAGGCACTTTTTCTGATGGAAAGCTAACAACGGGAATTAATGACCCAAAATGCTCCTTTGTGTTAAAAACACTTTGTGAGTTTGGCGCACCAAGGGATATTATGTATAAAGCTAAGCCTCATGTAGGAACAGACCTTTTAAGAGGTGTAATTAAGAATATTGCCGCAGAAATAGAACGCTTAGGCGGTAGAATTTTATACAATACAAAGCTAATTTCATATGATAATAATATTGCGGTTACGACCAAAGGCGATGTTCCGTTCTCTAATTTGGTTTTGGCTATTGGGCATAGCGCCCGTGACACATATGCTTACTTGCTTTCTAAGGGTGTAGCTATAGAGGCAAAGCCGTTTTCAGTTGGTGTACGCGTTGAACATTTACAATCGGAAATCAACGAGGCACTGTATGGAGAAAATGCTGATATTTCTCGCTTAGGTACTGCTAGCTACAATGTTTCTCACAGAGAAAACGAAAGAGGGGTTTATTCCTTCTGCATGTGTCCTGGTGGCGAGGTAGTTGCCGCTCAAAGTGAAGAAAATTCCGTTGTTGTAAATGGAATGAGCTGTTATGCCCGTGATGGCGTAAATGCTAATTCTGCCATTGCTGTACAGATAAACAGAGATGATTATGGCTCAACGCCACAAAAAGCCATTTCTTTCCAAAAGGAGTTGGAGCAGAAAGCATTTGCTGTTGCCGGGGCTAATTATCGCGCACCCGTGCAGACTTTGGGTGATTTCTACGCGGAAAGGGCTGTCACTGAGCCTTCTCGTATTTTGCCAACCTATATGGGTGGTTACACACAAGTGTGCGATATCAATAAAATACTTCCTAAGTTTGTATGCGACTATTTAAAGCTTGGTTTTTCTCGCTTTGGAAGAAAAATTAACGGCTTTGATGCAAAGGATGTACCGATAACGGGTGTTGAGACCAGAACCTCAGCCCCAATTCGCATTTTAAGGACAGAAAATTATAATATGTTGAATGATTATAACGTGTACCCTGCGGGCGAAGGTGCAGGGTATGCTGGAGGAATAATGAGCGCGGCGGTGGATGGAATTAATATAGCGCTCGCAATTTTGAAAAAAGGATAATATGAAAATTACAAAAAATAAAAATTGGAACATAAAGCGCTCGCCAAAGGATCTTTCTTTGATTGGCGAAATTGCCGAATATTTGGGGGTTTCTTTACCCATTGCTACGGTAATAGTCAATCGTGGTTACAGAACTTTTTCTGAGGCTGAGGCGTTTGTAAAAAAGAATCAGGAAATTTTGCACGACCCATTTTTATTAAACGATATGGATAAGGCGGTTTCCAGAATAAAATCAGCAATACATAACAACGAGAAGATAACTGTTTATGGCGATTATGACGTTGACGGTGTTACATCAGTTTCTATTGTGTATCTTTATCTTGAAAATGCAGGTGCTGATGTTGATTACTATATCCCGTGCCGTAAGAGTGAAGGATACGGTGTTTCAAAAGAGGCGATTGATAAGTTATCAGCCAATGGTACAAAGTTAATAATTACCGTAGATACAGGCGTTACAGCCATTTATGAGACTGAGTATGCAAAGAGTATTGGCATTGACATGGTAATTACTGATCACCATGAATGTACAGATGCTTTGCCTGATGCAATAGCGGTTATAAACCCTAAGAGGCGCGATACTACATATCCGTTTTCAAATCTCGCAGGGGTTGGTGTTGCTTTTAAACTACTGTGCGCTCTTGAAAAGGAAATTGTAGGTGCAGATTTGATTGATTCAGTACGCAATGTTGCAAATAAGTATAGTGATTTGACTGCTATCGGTACTATTGCTGACGTTATGCCTGTAATTGATGAGAACAGAATTTTAATTTCATATGGCTTAAAAATGGCGGAATGCTCGGACAAAATCGGCTTATCTACCTTGATTGAGCATTGCCGAAACGGAGAAGGCAAAAGCGGTTACAGGTCAAAGCAAAGAAAGAAGCTAACTTCCGGCTTCGTTGGTTTTACTGTTGCGCCAAGAATTAATGCGGCGGGAAGAATTGATTCTGCATCTTTGGCAACAGAGCTTTTTTTGGCAAAAGACCCTAAAGAGGCGAATGAATATTCCTTAAAGCTTTTTGAAATTAACAGAGAGCGACAGGCAACCGAAAATAAGATAGCTGACGAGGCTTTTTTGTTAGCTGAAAGTAATGACGCAGAAAAAGAATCTATTATCATATTAGATAACTCTTGCTGGCATCACGGTGTTGTTGGTATTGTTTCATCAAGGGTTACGGAAAGATACGGCGTGCCGTCGATTCTTATTTCATTTGAGGGAAATGACGATGTAAATGATTTGGATGCTATCGGCAAGGGCTCAGGCAGAAGCGTTAGCGGAATGAATTTGGTAAACGCACTCCAAAGCTGTGAGGATTTGCTTGAAAAGTTTGGCGGGCACGAGTTAGCCGCAGGATTAAGCATAAAAAGAAGGAATTTGCCTGAATTTAAGCGCCGTATGTCGGAATATGCGAAGAAATGCTTTGCGGGTGCAGAGCCTGAGCAAATATTGGATATTGATTGCGAGCTGGACGCTTGTGAGATTTCACTTAACCTTGCTAATGAGCTTTGCTACCTTGAGCCATTTGGCGTGTCTAATCCAACGCCTGTATTTGCATTGCGCAATGCCGTTATCAGTGACATAACACCGGTCGGAATGAACAGGCATTTAAAATTGAGTATAGTGAAGGATACATATGTCTTTACTGCTATGCTTTTTTCTACTACCTATAAGGAGTTTGGTTTATCGGTTGGCGATGAGATTGACTTGGCGTTCACTCTTGATATCAATGAGTACAATGGTATATCAAGCGTTCAAATCGGAATTAAAGACATTAAACCAAGCGAACGAAATTTTCATTTTGAACTAATTAATGAGGATGTTTATAATTGTGTTAAGAATGGTGAATCGGAGCTTTCCTCGGATTTTATCATTCCCACAAGGGAAGATTTTGCAGAGGTCTACACATTCCTTTTATCAAGTGCAAGGATGGGAAAAGAGACATATAGATATTCAAGACTTCTTAGTGATATATTGAAGCATAATTCCGTTTCACAAAACAACTATGTTAAGTTAAAATATATAATAAAGGTGTTCAGGGAATTAAATATTGTATCAGTTGAGGAAATTGATAATTTATCCTTTGCTTTTCATATGGGATTTACTAAGAACAAGACCAGCCTTGACAAATCAAACATTTTGAAAAAATTGAAATCCATGTACCCAAAGAGGTGATAAATTTGGAAGAACAAAAATATATGGAAATTCTGCCACTTTTTGATATATTAAACAAAACCGGCAGAAACTATGATATTGAAAAAATCAAGCAAGCCTTTTTGTACGCCAAGGAGATGCATGAGGGGCAAGCGCGCTTAAGCGGTGAGCCTTATATAATGCATCCTGTCAGCGTTGCTGAAATTGTTGCAGGTCTGGGTTTGGATACCGACTCTGTTTGTGCTGCATTTTTACACGACACGGTTGAGGACTGCCCGGACAAAACCGATCTTACTGAAATTACGAGACTGTTTGGCTCTGATGTTGCTTTACTTGTCGACGGTGTCACTAAAATTAAATCCATCAATATTGAGGATAAGGAAGAAGCGCAAATTGAGAGCATTCGCAAAATGCTTCTCGCCATGTCCAAGGATATAAGAGTTATCTTTATTAAGCTTTGCGACAGGGTACATAATATGCGCACTCTTTACGTTAAAAAGGATGCGAAGAGAAGAGCAACCGCTCTTGAAACTATGCACATTTACGCTCCTTTGGCACACCGCCTCGGTATGCAGAAATTAAAACAGGAGTTGGAAACATACGCTTTACAATATCTTGACCCATTTGGCTATGATGAGGTTAAAAATCATATTGATGAAAAGTACGGAAAAAATGTAAACTTTATTGAAAATGTAAAAAATCAAGTGTCTGAAATGCTTAGCAATACAGGTATTGAATTTACATTGGGCGGGCGTGTTAAAACAGTTTACAGTGTTTACCGAAAGATGTACAATCAAAATAAAAGCTTTGATGAAATATATGACTTTTATGCGTTAAGACTTATAGTGGAAACGGAGCTTGAGTGCTATACTGTCCTTGGTTTAATACACGAAATGTTTAAATCTGTTCCCGGCAGATTTAAGGATTATATTTCCACACCAAAGCCTAATATGTACCAGTCCTTACATACAACCGTAATTGGTAAGGATGGCATCCCGTTTGAGGTTCAAATAAGAACGAAAAAGATGCACCAGGTGGCTGAATACGGTGTCGCGGCTCACTGGAAATATAAGAGTGGCGAAAAATCAAGCAGTGAGATTGACAATAAGCTGGATTGGATTTCTAAGCTTATCGACATAGAGAACGATGCAGTCGATGCAGAGGACTTTATGCACGCCTTTAAGATTGATATTTTCCATGATGAAACCTTTGTATTTACGCCAAAGGGAGACGTTATTACCTTGCCGAAGGGAGCTACACTTATTGACTTTGCCTATACAATTCACACAGGTGTAGGTAATAAAATGGTTGGTGCGAAGATAAATGGAAGAATTGCTCCTATTGATTCTGAGCCTAAAAACGGTGATATTGTTGAAATAATTACATCCAACGCTTCAAAAGGTCCGAGCAGAGACTGGTTTAATATCGTTAAAACAAGTGAAGCTCGTAACAAAATCAGACAATGGTTTAAAAAAGAGAAAAGAGCAGAGAATATTGTTGTCGGCAGGACAATGATAGACAAGGAATTTTCTCGCTTGAGGCGCACTTGCGCAGAGGAAGATAGAAATACCATTATCACTAACGTGGCAAAGAAGTTCAATTTGACCGAGATTGACGACTTTTACAATGCTCTTGGATACGGAGGACTTGCACTGTCCAAGGTTGAAACTAAGATTAAGGACGAATATGAAAAACTCTTTAAAGACAAAGAGGTTAAGGAAATTCCATTTTCACTTATTGAGCCCAGTAATACAAATAAGCGTAAAAGAAAGTCAACCGGTGGTGTTATTGTCGACGGTGAGGATGGCTGTGCGGTAAAATTCGCAAAGTGCTGCAACCCTTTGCCGGGCGAGCACATAATCGGATTTATTACCAAGGGCTACGGCATATCAATTCATAAAGCTGATTGTCCTAATGTTAAAAATGCTTATTCACATGAAGAAAATGCTACTCGCTTTGTAAAGGCTGAATGGGATACCCCATCAAGCGGTTCGTATAAGGCTGCGTATGATTCTTCTATACAAATTCTTGTTACAAACAGAATGTCAATACTTGCTGAAATTTCTATGGCATTGTCAGAAATGAGAGTTGATATTGTTTCAATTAATACCAAAAACATCGAGGATACTACGATAATTAGTATGACAATTTCCTGCCGTGATATCGGTCATTTTGATGCTATTTTAACAAGAATAAGAAACATTAAGGATGTTATAAGAGTTACAAGAGTAATAGGAACAAGATAAGGAAAGGAATAATGCAATGAGATTGTTGTTGGACGGAAAAATTAATAGCCTGTACGTGCAATCTCTTTGCATGATGTTCTTTCGTGGTGAAAAATTTCCCCAAAATGAAGAAAATCCCCGTGGAGAAATTTTCGTAAGAACGATTGACAGCAGTGAGGGCGTCACTTGTTTTGCTTGTGTGAAGTACGATGGTAGCGCAAAAGAAGGCAAGTCCTTTGTAGCCTATGAAGCTGATGAAGGTTATGAGCGAATATCTAAAATAGCGGTGGGACAGGCTGTGTTTGATGCTTGCTCACAATTAACGGGATATTTGCCTCCTTGGGGACTTTTAACGGGAATCAGACCTTCTGTCGTTGCACAAAACTTGCGTGAGCGTTTTGGAGATGGACAGGCTCTGCAATTACTGCAGAGCAAGTATTTGCTCTCTTACGACAAGGCGCAGTTGGCGTTGATTGTTGCAAGTAACGAAGAAGAAATTTTGTCAAAATATGATGATAAAACATGCAGTATGTACATTTCAATTCCATTTTGTCCTACCAGATGCAGCTATTGTTCGTTTATTTCTTATGCAACTAAAAAGCTTTTTTCACAAATTCCTGCATACATTGAAAAGCTCGTTGTTGAAATCAAAAGTACATTCAAATTGATTAATAAGCTCGGTCTTTCTTTGAAAACCGTATATATCGGTGGTGGGACACCGACAACCTTAACTGCAGACCAATTAGAAACTGTACTATCAACCATACAAGAATGCTTAAACAATGAAAAATTAGACGAATATACAGTAGAAAGCGGTCGCCCCGATACAATTAATATTGAAAAAATTAATTTGTTAAAAAAATACGGAGTTGACAGAGTGAGTGTTAACCCCCAATCTCTTAATGATGAAGTATTGCAAAAAATAGGGCGACATCATACGGTTAAGGATTTTTTTGATGCTTATAGCATCGTTGGTTCATTGGGCTTTGGCGCTGTAAATACTGACCTTATAGCAGGATTGGACGGCGATAGCTTTGTTAGCTTTAAAAATACAGTTGACAGAATTATTGAGCTTTCTCCTGAAAATGTAACCGTGCACTCCTTTTCTGTTAAAAAATCTGCTCAGGCTTTGCGTGACGATAGTGAAATATACACCAAAGAAGGAGAGTTTGCTGTGCATAGCGTAGATTATGCGTATAAAGCTCTAACATCTGCCGGCTACATTCCGTACTATTTGTACAGACAAAAGAATACTGTCTCTGACCTTGAAAATGTAGGTTATGCTAAACCAAATACATTTGGAATATATAACGTGCTTATGATGGGTGATGGACATACCGTTTTTGGTGTCGGAGCAGGAGCTACAACTAAATTAGTAAAGAATATTGATGGTAAAAGGGAAATTTTGAGAATATTTTCACCTAAATATCCATATGAATATTTGCAGGATAATCAAAATATTGAAGATAAGTCGATTGACTTCCTGAAAGGAGTGTCAAACAGTGAAGAAAATTAACATTACTTTTAACAGTGAACAGGACAAGATTGACTTTGTAAACAGATGTGAGGCTGATTTTGAAAGACGCTTGGACGATGCTGCTACAAGTATCGCTAAGAGCACTTACAAAAACATTCTGTTGTCCGGTCCTACCTGTTCCGGTAAAACAACAACTGCCAATAAAATAATTGATGCATTTACCGAGGCCGGAAAGGCTGTCACCGTTATTTCCATAGACGACTTTTTTCACGAGCGTGATGATGCCCGTGCAGTAAATGAAAATGTCAAGATTGACTATGATTCTGTAGATGTGTTAGACTTAGAGCTTTTGCGCGAGTGCATTAAAAATGCAAAAGCCGGTAACAATATCAGGGTACCTATTTTTGATTTTGTTACACAATCAAGGGTTGGCTATAATGCTCACTATATTACCGAGGACGAGGTCGTGCTTTTTGAGGGAATACAGGCGGTTTATCCGGAGGTAACCTCGTCATTTGATGACCCGTTTATTGGCGTTTTTATCAATGTGAATGAAGATGTGTCTGTTAACGGAGTTGTGTTTTCACGGGATGAAATAAGATTGATTAGAAGATTGGTGCGCGACCGAAAATTTAGAGGAGCAAGCGCCGACTTTACGTTTTATTTGTGGGAAACTGTGCGCGAAAATGAGGATAAAAGTATTTATCCAAATAAAAACATTTGCTCAGTTCAAATAGAATCTTTTATGGAATATGAATTGTTTTTGATTAAACCATATATTATTGATGTGCTGAGTGAGGTCAGAAGCGATAGCAAATATTTCACACAAGCTAATGAAATATTGGAAAAGTTTAGCCATCTTGATGAAATTAAATATGATTACATTCCTAAAAATTCTTTGTACACAGAGTTTTTAGGCAAAAAATAAGAGGACTTGTTTTGAAAGAGAAAATCACAAAGGAAGCAAAAAGGTCGTCTGCTAAATTGTTTTTATCAGGTGTTATAATACTGACTGTTGCTAACATTCTTGTTAAAACAGTTGGGCTTATATCAAAAATCACTTTAAATCGTGTGGTTGGTAGTGTTGGAGCCGGATATTATAGCTCTGCATATGAGATTTACGCCTTTTTGCATATAATTTCTACAACAGGCTTGCCGGTTGCATTATCAATAATGGTGTCAAAAAGCAGAGCAAGGGGTCGATTTAAGGAAGCTAAGAAGATATTTAATATGGCTTTTATAACTTTCTTGATAATCGGAGCTGTTTTTGCTATTGGAATGATAATGCTTTCATCAAATATGGCAGAGCTTATTTCAGCACCGGAAACAACTCTTTGCATAATAGCAGTTGCTCCTACCATTTTATTTGTTTGCTTAAGTAGCTGCTTCAGAGGCTTTTTTCAGGGACATCAGATGATGAATCAAACAGCGATTTCTCAATTTATTGAGGCATGCTGCAAGGTTTTGATAGGTGTTGGCTTTGCTTTGTGGGCAAGAGCACAAGGATACGCTGACCACATTGTCGCCGCTTTCACTATATTGGGAGTTACAACAGGTGTATTTTTTGGTATGGTGTATCTATATGTTAGAAAGCTTTTTTTCAAGGATAAGGCAATAAATCAAGAGTATTTAGCCGAAATGAAGCTTAAAAACGGCTATTGCTGTGTAGAGGATGAAAATTGCAAAAGCACAAAGCAGTTGATGAAGGAGCTTATTAAAATTGCAGTTCCTATCACAATCAGCTCTGCAGTGTTATCGTTGACGGTGATTATTGACACTCTTATGGTACAAAATAGACTTCTCGCTCATGGCATGGAAGAAAATTTGGTTAGGGTGTATTATGGCGATTACACCTCGCTTGTTGTTTCTATGTCCAATTTACCGACTGTTTTGTTCTACCCCATAGCAAGTGCGTTAGTGCCCTTGATTTCTGCCGCAGTAGAGACAAAGGATTATAAGGCAAGTGAAAAGATGCGTTCACTGTCAATGAGAGTTATCAATATGATTGCTATACCAAGCGCGTTGGGATTGTCAATTTTTTCCTACCCGCTGCTTGAATTGCTTATGTTTAAGGCAGATTCGGTAAGTAGAGCAGCTCCTTGGCTTTCAATTGCAGCTATTTCGGTAATGTTTCTTGGAATAATTGCATCCACAAATGCGTTTTTGAATACAACTGGAAAACAAAGCTTGCCCATAATATCTATGCTTATAGGTGCTGGAGCAAAGCTTATTTCAAATTATTTTTTAGTAGAGTATTTGGGAATTTACGGGGCGCCAATCAGCACGGTTATATGCTATTTGTGCGCCGCCATTGCAAACATTTTCTTTACTGTTAAATATGTAGGAGGACTGCCGGGAATAAAAAAATCTGTAGCAATGCCACTATTGTGCGGATTTATCGCTATTGGTTTGAGCGCGCTCTTATATTTTGGTATGTCTGCTTTTATATATTCAAGAATTGCTACTGTTTTTTGCGTGTTTTTCGCAATCTTTGGTTATTTATTCCTTATAGTTAAGACTAAAACTGTAACTACTGAAGAAATTTTAATGCTACCAAATGGTCAAAAATTTGTCAAAGCACTTAAAAAACTCAGATTTCTATGATTTAATGGTCAAATTACCTAAAAAACGCCAAAAATTTTGATGTTTTTTGTAAAAAAATTATTAAAACCTATTGAAATTTTAAAAAATTGATGTTATAATTAAACTACAGAAAGCCGATAGTTGTTCGGTAAGAAAATAGAGGAGATTTAAACCAATGAACAAGACAGATTTAATTGAAATTGTTGCCAAAGAGGCAAATTTGAAAAAGAAGGATGCTGATGCAGCAGTAAGCGCTGTATTCTGCGCTATCGAGAAAGCACTTATTGATGGCGATAAGGTTCAACTTATTGGCTTTGGTACGTTTGAAGTAAAGGATAGAGCAGCAAAGACCGGACGTAATCCTTCAACTGGTGAGGCTATTGAAATTGCTGCTTCCAAGCAGGTTAAGTTCTCTGCAGGAAAGACACTTAAGGATAAGGTTAACGCGTAAATTATTCAAGACCTGCGTATTGAAAAATACGCAGGTTGCTTTTTTTGCGAGGTATTATGAGAATTGATAAATTTTTAAAGGTGTCAAGAATTATTAAAAGGCGCACGGTTGCAAATGAGGCGTGTGATGCTTCACATATCTCTGTTAACGGTAGGGTTGTTAAGGCCTCTTATGATGTAAAAGAGGGTGATATTGTCGAGGTTGTGTTTGGTGAAAGGCGTTTGAAAATTCGTGTGCTTGACGTTAAAGAGGTCATAAGAAAAAATGATGCCTCACTATTGTATGAGGTTCTGCCCGAGTAATAAATTCGGGCATTTTTTCATATCATATACAAGTAACACGAAGGAGTATTGTATATGAATGATACTAATTTTGAAGTTAAACACGATGTGGTTTTAAAATCAAGACGTCGACTCGAAATGACGGGGATTTCGGATGTATCAAGCTTTGATGAGGATGAAATAATTGTTCAAGCGGAAACGTTTGGGGTTTCGATAGAAGGGGAAAATTTAAAAATTGAAAAATTCAACTCAGAAAACGGAGAATTGATACTTAATGGCTCTATAAACGGATTGTTTTATTTTTCAAAGAAGCCCGAAAAAAAGAAAAAATCCTTGATGGGCATTTTTAAATGATTTATGTTTGAAAATGAAACCTATTTAAGTATTTTGTTTCAATCTTTCCTGTTTGGAGCGTTTTTGTCCTTAGTCTATATTGTTTGGTCATCTATTCCTTTACTGTTTTGCTTTCGGAAAATAAATAAAGGTAAAGGTGCTGCAGGCAAAAGCATGAAAAGGATAATTGGATTTTTATATGATGCTTTGTTTTTCGTACTTATCACTCCTATATGCGCTATTTTTCTTTTTTGTATCAATTTCGGTATTCTAAGGTGGTACATTGTTTTAGCAACACTTGTAGGCGGTTATATGTACAGAATAACATTAGGCGGGATAGAGAAAAAACTCTTTGAGCGATTATTTGAAACTATTAGATATAATGTATCGAAAGCATTGTGGATTATTTTAAAAAACGTATCTATTAGATTTAAAAATAAATGTAAAAATAAAAGTGAAAATAAAACAGAACAAAAGAAAAAAATCGTTGTTTTTGAGATAAATGTAAAAACAGGGCTGAAATAGCCCTGTTGTGTTATTTACAATTGGTATTCGATGTGCTTCCAAGAACAAAGGATTCACAATCAACACATTGTGAAACTGTAGGGTTGCATTCGTGTGTGCCGATTTTTACTGTGTCAAGCACGCAGTAGTTTTCTTCCTTAGAATGATTTGCACAAGAGGTTACAGTGCATTTAATACAATGATTA
>JAZSGX010000050.1:0-2781 GCA_045532975.1 Eubacteriales bacterium
TTCAAGAGTTAGTCCTGCTACATTAAAAAAGAATCTGGCGTTGATCAACGCCAGACCCAAAAAAGTTATTGGTTATCTTAAACCTATTGATTTGTTTGAACTTTTTGTTAATTCCTGTTGCACTTAGCTTGACAATTTATCATTTTTCTTTTAATTCTACCAAGAAGGTTGCGCACTTTTTTCTTAAATCGCCTTCTTGACAAGCCCTTGATATATTTTCTATATTTCTTGTTGGTTTCGTCGATAACCTCACCATCTCTTACAAGAGCCTTCATTTTCGCCAAAATATGCTTGTCGGTAATGCCATACTCAAGTATAAATTGATTGTCACCGCACATTACATATGCACCGTCTTTAATCTTAACAATTCTATGCAAAACAAATTGCCCATTATCGCGCTGATAAAAAACCGCATCGCCTAATTTAACATCCGTTGGCTTAACAAGAATTACCTTGTCAACCCCTTCTCTTATAAGAGGCATCATGCTTGTACCGTGAGGAAAAAAGGTAAACTCTCCGTCGCTTTCGATAACCTCACGCATAACTGGCCAAAATTCCTTTAGATTTACGTTTGAATTACTCAAGAATATTGTCTCCTTGAAGCTTAGCTACAAAATCGCTAACGTCCTTTTCAATTACCTCTCTGTCAGCCCCCTCATAAACGCTGAGCATAGAATCAACTACATCGTTTATTGTAGCTCCCTTTTCTAACATTTTCCAAATAAACTTGCCTGTTTCGTTCAAGGTAATCATACCTCTAAATTCCTTGCTTCTTTCACCAACGGCAACAACAAAGGTCTTGCCGCCTACATCTCTCAAAATAAATCCGCTCTTAATCTTCATAATTTCCTCCACTCATTGCATTATATGCTATCTCAGCCGCTTCTAAAGAAATATTGCAACCGAGCTGCCAGCAATTTACATTATTTAACATTTTATCAACTAAATCAAATGTGTTGATAGCACCCATAGCGTCCTTTGGAATTAATATCTGCTTCATAATTTTTGTAGCAGCCTCTTGGGTATCCATCTTTTTTATCCAATTGTTTTCAGACCTTTCAAGAAAGCATATTCCCTTCAAAGGTACACATACATCTCTGTTCCAGCCCTCCTTACCGCACCACGGAGTACCGCAAGCGTAGAACAATCCGTCTTGATGCCTAATAATCGGTTTATCTCCATTGACAATTCTAACCTTGTCGCTCAAAAGCTTTTTCCACAGGGCAATATGCGTGCTTTTACCAGTACCGCTTTTGGCTGTAAAGGCGTAAGCATTACCGTCAACCTCAATAACTGCAGCGTGCATAATAAATGCATTTCTCTCAGGCAACTGTAAGCACAAATTCCTGTATATACATATGCTTTCAAGATATCCGCGTCTATTTTCTCCATCCAATCTATCAAGGGTTGCCAAGACCTCGGGGTCTGACTTTGCAATTTCCTCTTCTCTGTCAATTTCCGCTTCTGTGCAAGAGGCTGAAAAATCCTTTTCCGCCCCCTCAAATTTGTACTTGGTGCAAAAACTATCAATAAAGCTATACTTGTTGTCTATTTCAATTATAAAATCCGAAATTTTAATTTTAAACATAGCACACCTTTTCTCTTTTTATTCAATTTAGTTTACCATATTTAATTCAAATTGTCAATAAATTTGGAAATAAGTTGACATATTTTAATTATTGTGTTAAAATATCTTTGTTTATTGTGATATTTAAAAGGAGTATTGCGATATGGATATGTCAGATAAAAAAGGTATACACGACGGACACAGACAAAGATTAAAAAACAAATTTTTAGAAAACGGGTTTCAAGGCTTTGAGCCGCACAATATTTTGGAATTGCTTCTGTTTTACTCAATTCCCCGCAAGGATACTAACGAAATTGCACACGATTTGTTAAATCAGTTTGGCTCACTTAAAAACGTTTTCAATGCGGAGCTTGAGGATTTGATACAAGTTAAAGGCATTACAGAAAACAGCGCAACCCTGATTAAAATGATACCGAAAATTGCACAGGAGTATATGAATGATAGCCTAAAGGATGGCGTTGTCTTTGATACCGCAAACAAAATCGGTCAGTTTTTTGTCAACAAGTTTCTTGGTGAGCGCAACGAAATTGTATACGCAATGCTACTAAATAACAAATATGAGCTTTTGTCAGTGGTTAAGCTTCACGAGGGAAGTGTTAACTCCGCTATGGTTTCTGCACGCAAAATTCTTGAATCTGTTGTTAAAACAAATGCCGCTATGCTTGTGTTGGCGCACAACCATCCGGAAGGTAACGTTTGTCCTTCTATGGATGACATTAATACAACTGCAGATTTAATGGCAGCTTTCAAAGCATTTGAAATAGACCTGATAGAGCACTTTGTTATTTCAGGCAATGAATTTTGCCCCATTATTCATAGCACAGGCAGTCTTAACACCCGCTCATCGGAGAAAAAACCTGAATTTAAGGCAAAGGTAGACTTGAAATTTTAAAACCAATATGCTATAATACCTTCGTTGCTTCTCAGCAACGAAATATGCCTGCATAGTTAAATGGATATAATAAACCCCTCCTAAGGGTTAGTTATGGGTTCGATTCCCGTTGCGGGTGCCAAACAAGGCTTAACCACTTTCGTGGTCAGGTCTTTTTTGTATCCGTAACGTCGTCGAACACATCTCCGAAACGCAAATGCGTTTCGGATAGGGTTCGCATTTTTGACCAAGACCGTTCTCTGCTTGCAAGGATAAGGTCGGTCAAAAATAGCTCCCTTGGGAGCCTTCCCGAACAAATGTG
>JAZSGX010000092.1:0-5283 GCA_045532975.1 Eubacteriales bacterium
TGGCCCACAGAACGACATGGCTACGATCCGACTTAAGATGCTATCAAAGCCGCAGAAACCAAGCGCAAAGAGTTTTTGCTTGATGCTAAGGATGAAATCCAGAAGTCAAGGACCGAGCTTGAGCGCGAGGTTAAGGAAAGGCGTGCCGAATTAACCCGTCAGGAACAAAGACTTGCTAATAAGGAAGATAATCTTGATAAAAAAGCAGAGGCTATGGAGAAAAAGGAAGAGGCTCTTGCTAAAAAGGTTAAGGAAGCAGACGAGATTAAGGAAAAAATTGAGCAATTGCACGAGGCACAGCTTAAAATGCTTGAAAAAATTTCAGGCTACAGTGCCCAAGAGGCAAGAGCGATGCTTATCAAAAATCTTGAGGATGATGTTAAGCACGAGCAGGCGCAAAGACTTATGGAGCTTGAGGCTGAATTTAAGGAGGAGGCAGACCAAAAGGCGAAGAATATTATTTCTTTGGCAATTGCAAAGTGTGCCGCTGACCACGTAAGCGAGGCTACAATTTCCGTTGTTGCTCTTCCAAACGATGATATGAAGGGTAGAATTATCGGTAGAGAGGGACGTAACGTTCGTGCTATCGAAAACTTGACAGGTGTTGAGCTTATTATTGACGATACCCCAGAGGCTATCACAATTTCAGGCTTTGACCCCGTTAGACGTGAGACTGCAAGAATTGCTATTGAAAAGCTTATTTCTGACGGTCGTATTCACCCAACAAGAATTGAGGAAACTGTTGAAAAGGCAAGACGTGAGGTTGAAGCGTCTATTAAGCAAGCCGGTGAAAAGGCAACCTTTGAAACAGGTGTTCACGGTATTAATATTGAGCTTATCAAGCTTCTTGGTAGGCTTAAATACAGGACAAGCTACGGTCAAAACGTGCTTGACCACTCCATTGAGGTATCTACAATTGCAGGCGTTATGGCGGCTGAGCTTGGTGCGGACGTTACCTTGGCTAAGCGCGCAGGCTTGCTCCACGATATCGGTAAGGCACTCACCGCTGAGGTTGAAGGCTCCCACGTTAATATCGGCGTAGATATTGCAAAGAAGTACAAGGAGTCTAAAGAGGTTATTCACGCGATCGAGGCTCACCACGGTGACGTTGAGGCGCAGACGATTATTGCTGTTATCGTTCAAGCGGCAGACGCGATTTCCGCGGCTCGCCCAGGCGCAAGACGTGAAAATCTTGAAAACTACATAAAGTGACTTGGAAAGCTTGAGGAAATTGCTAAGAGCTTTGAGGGTGTTGAAAAGACCTTTGCTATTCAAGCGGGTCGTGAAATCCGTATTATGGTTAAGCCTGAGCAAATTGGAGACGATAGAATGGCTCTTGTTGCTCGCGATATCGTTAAGAAGATTGAATCCGAGCTTGAGTATCCTGGTCAAATCAAGGTTAACCTCATTCGCGAAAGCCGTGTAGTTGACTACGCTAAATAAGAACCCGATATTCTGTTTTTCAAACAGAACTGCTACGCAGTGTGCAAAAATCAAAGTGTTTTTGTATATCGGAACCTTGTTACTCGTTTCACTCGTAATAATAAAATAAAAAATTCGGGACACTGCTATCCCGAATTTTTTTTTATTTTGTGTTAATAACTCGTTTAATCATATTTGAAACATCTGTATCTGCATTCAGAACATTAAGCTTTATGTCCGGATTTCTTCCTTGCCATACAATAAACAGCTCGTGGCAAAAGGCTTGACCGACCTCTTCAACTCCTGTGAAATCCAAATCAATCTCTTTGAATTTGAGTATCAGCTCTCCAAGACGTCTACCCTCGGAGCGTGAAACAGGACTTCCGTAAGGGAAGATGTGCGCAATGGGAATTTGTGTTTTGATAAACCCCTCGTCTATATTGGAAAACCTATCAAATACTTCCTTTGTGGTCTTTTTTGTGTGGTTGTTCAGTGACATACAAACGATAGTGCTGTTTATGTTTTGCAGGCTTTTTATTTTGATATCATTAAAATTGCTTCTCGAAAAAAACACATCGTCGGAGAAAATAAAAAACTGATCCATTAAGTGCGAGGTGAAGAAAATACCTTCTCCCGAATGCATAGCCTTAGCAGTAGTAAATTTCCCTGCGAACAAAAGGGCTGCACATTCATCAAGGGAAATCTCTTGGTTACATTCTTTTTTCATATAGTTTTGAATGTTTTTGAAAATGCCGATTCCGTTGTCCGAAATCATTATGGTTGATTCCAAGGGGTTGGTAGTCACCATTACGAAAATATTTTTTGATAGGGAATGCTCAATAGCATTGTTCATCATCTCGGTGAAGGCATATCTCCAAATAGAGAATACGTTTTTTTCAACGTCTTTAAATATGGGAGCGATATCTTTATCAAAAACTCGGCTCTCGTCCAAGCCCACATTTTCGTATAGAAATACTTTGCTTTGGGAAATTATAGTGTATGACGAATCCTCTTTTTTTAAAATACCATCCTCGCAAAGCCCCGCAATGTAGTTGTAAACCGTAGATTTTGATACACCGAATGCATCTATTGTCTTTTTGACAATCTCCTTGTCATTTGCCGATATCAATTTCAAAATGTAACTGATTATCTGCTCTTTGTTTTCCTTCGACATGATTTCACCTCCTAATTTCCAACTACATTATAGCACATTTTACACAAAAGTCAATGAATTTTCCAAATTCTATAAATTATATTCCAAAATATATAAATTTATTCACAAAAAGAAAAATTCGGGACCACCTTGTCCCGAATTTTTTTATTTTACTTGAAAAGGCGTGGGTTAAAGATTTCGTTACCTATTTCCTTGTACCAATTGAAGGTTGTTTCCTTGCTGTTTATGAGGTAGCGGGAAGGGGTTGTTATTTCCATCCAATCAAGGGGTATTAGCTCGTCCTTTTGCTCTGAGGCGATTTCAAAGGCTTTTTGGAGCTCCTTTTCCTCGTCCTCGGTCAAAATTCCAGGCTTGCAGGAAACGAAGAGGGGAGAGCCACTTTGCGCAAGGGCATATAGCCACTCACGGTTTAGCTTCCATTCAATAGCTCCTGTGATACCAACGCAGTCTGCGTCTGTCATAAAGAAGGAACGGTTTTGGCAATTCCTAAAGGCTAAGGTGTTAACACCCATCTTAGCGGTGCGTGACCACTCAAAGCCACTTGTGTCGTCACCTGTACGGTTTAGCTGGTGCAAGCCTGCACATAGGTGGCCAATACAGTTGCAGCCTATGATTACAACGCCCGGAGCGGAGTCCTTAATAGCCTTATAAAAATCCTTAATAATTTGGGCGGAGGTACGTGTTCTGTCATAGAAGCACCAATCGTGGTTAGACATACTTTCAGGCAAGTCAAAGCCCCAACGGTCAAATATGTCAAAGGTAGAAAAGTCGTGCTTGATTAAGGTATATCCCCAATCAACAATTCTCTTTGTAGTTTCTTTAACGTACTCGATAACCTGGGGATGTGACGGGTCAAGGGCATTTTTACCCTTGCGCAAATACCAGCTTTCGGGCAGGGTCATTTTTCTTGGCTCGTTATCTCTGCCGTTGATAAGGTAGCGCACCCAAATACCCGGGCGCACGCCCTCTGCTTTAATGTCCGAAGCAAGCTTTTTCATGTCGAAAAATCTTTCGTTTAATTTGTCCCAGGGGGCATCGCAGGAGTTTTGCTGCCATCCGTCGTCAATAACCATGTAAGGAATGTTTTCACAATTTTGGCACATACGCTTTACAAATTTTGTGTCCTCTACAATTTCCGCCTGTGAGGACTTACCGTAAGCGTAATACCAGTTGTTTGAACCGTAAACAACATGGTCGGGTAGGTATGGATTTGGACTTAAAACAGCACAAAAGCTTTGTAGAGCAGAGTAGGCGCTGACATTTTTGTATTCCTTAAACACAACCGTTGCGCACTCAAGCATTTTGCCCTCCAGCAAAACGCCCTTACCGCCACAGCGTGTGTCAAGCCAAAGGGTAACTCCACATTCATCATATTGCCAAAAGGCTAAAGCGTTTGGTTGTACCATAACACCCATACATTCCGTTAGTCTGTCCTCGTAGTCCATATTTGAGTCACTTCCGTTTGATACGGCTATGTACCAGGGCATACATCTTTCTGGGCGGATTGTTTGCCACTGTAAATCTCCGTAGCCTCTTTCCCAAGCGTCGCCCAAAACCTTTACGTCCTTGCGCATAGGCGCATTCCAACGGATGCGCACAAAGGAAAGACCTTTCTTGTATGCGGTGGCAAATACCTTTAATTCGTCCCCGTCAAGGGTTAGCTTAGCGCAACCGTCTTCACAGTAGGTGGAGTCGGTTAAAAGGGTGGTTTTGTCGTCAAAATAAAGTGTGATGTTTGATGGAATTGTTGTTTTCATAGCTATTCTTCCTTAAATTTAGGTGTGTATTTAACGCTTGAAGCGTCTTTGTCCTGCATATAACCGTCAAAGCCGAGAGATATGGCTTTGTCAACCACGCTTTGGTATTCAAAGGTGGTTATTTTGCGCTTTAGCTCGGGATAGTCAGCACTGCAAAATTCGGGAGTGTACTGTGCCATTAGGCTAAGCTTGAATTTTGTCACATCAAAGCAGTGGCTTAAATCCTCTAAAATGCTTATACTGTCACGGCGACAGCCGGGCAAAACAAGGTGGCGCACAATAACGCCTTTTTTCATCATACCGCTTTCGTCAAAGACACATTCGGGCTGTAATTTCAGCATAGCGCCAAGAGCTTTTTTGGCTTCTGTGTAGTAGTCCTTAGCCTTGGAATATTTGCTTGACAAATCGGGTGAGAAATATTTAATATCGGTTAAGAAAATGTCAACGTAACCGTTAAGGGCGGTAATTTCCGTATCAAGCTCGTAGCCTGAGGTGTTGTAAACCACGGGGATTTCCAGCTTGTCCTTAACTAAGTCAAGGGCGGCGCGTATTTTGTGGCTATAATGGGTGGGGGTAACAAGGTTTATGTTGCACGCACCCATATTTTTTAGCTTTAACATTTCCGTGGCTAACTCCTCGACGGAGTAGTCCTTGCCGTACCCCTCGTGGCTTATATCACGGTTTTGGCAATAGACACATTTTAGTGAGCAACCGCTAAAAAATATAGCGCCACTGCCGTTGCCTGCACAAATGCAAGGCTCCTCCCACTTGTGGAGCATAATCTTGGCGATTTTAAGATTATCGCCGCTTTTACACCACCCTGTGTTTGTTTTTCTGTCAATGTTACATTTTCTTGGGCATAAATTACAAATCATAAATTACCTTTAATTTTGCATTTATCTCGGACGGTCGGGGACGCCCGTCCCTACG
>JAZSGX010000079.1:0-13619 GCA_045532975.1 Eubacteriales bacterium
GAAAGAGAAGCCAACTACGAAATATATAACCTTTTTGGCGGAAAACATTCAAGCGGCAAGCTAACCAAGGGTGTTAATAAGCTACCTCTTGGTAACTGCGAAATGGTCAAGATCAAATAAGAAAAGGTGCGAACCTGTACACAGGTTCGCACCTTTTGGTTAATGTGATAATGCTAAAATACATAATAAGGGTTGGGCTTTCCGAGCAGGGTGAGGAAATCAACAGCCCATCCCCAGAAAAACAAACCGAAGGTAAACATATAGAGAACACCCGCGCCGATTTTTCCCTCGTAAAACTTGTGCCCTCCACAAAATCCGAGAAAGATGCACAATATAATTGCTACCCATTTATCTCTTAATCTTGCGCCAAACGGCACAGCATTTACGTTTGCATTGGTATTTTGGTTGCTATTGTTGATGACTATTTGCTGGGGGGTTGCAGCAGCGGTTTCCTCAACTTGGCACCCGCAAAGAGGACAAATAACAGCTTTTCTTAAAATTTTGCCGCCACATTCCTTGCAAAATTTAGTCTCAACCTGTGTTGTGGTTGTTTCTTCCATTTTTTCTCTCCTTAACTTTATCTTTTGCGCTTGTAACAAGTTAAATGATATACAAGCCAAATGTAATGTGATTATATCACATATGGGTTGTATTGTCAACCCATATGGCGATTATTTTCTGAAAAAATTGTGATATTATATATACATATGGGACTTAACAAGTACGGAGATAGAAAATGAATATACTTAAAAGGATAAATAAAATGCGTCTTCAACGCAAATGGTCGATATACCGTTTGTCGGTGGAGTCCGGTGTGTCGCAATCCACTCTTACAAATATGTTTAACAGAGAAACCTTACCGTCTATAACTACGCTTGAATGTCTTTGCAACGCATTTGGGATAACGATGTCGCAATTTTTTGCCGAAAACAACGAATTGGCTGCAGTGTCTGATGAAGAACGTCAGCTTGTGGATATGTATCGTAGCCTCTCTTCCGAAACAAAGAAAAATGTAAGCGCCTTAATTCGTGAGCTCTCATCAAAATAATATATCCCCTCAATGCGATAAAATTCTGCATTGAGGGGTTTTGCATTTTTGCGAGAAGCTTGCTTTATGTGACCTGTTTATAGTTTAATACAATTAATGCCAGATGTACGCCGTAGGCTTGCGACTTTGTTAACAGCTAAGACGAAACAACAAAGGATGTTTTACATTAAATTGCTTGCAATTAGACGTATAAAATGATAAAATGAAATTAATGAATTCAAGCGGTGAGGTTTTTATGAAAAAGATAAACTTTAACAAGGGTTGGAATTTCGTTTTAAATGACGGGCTTGATTGGGATGCGAAAATTGAAAAGTGGGATGAGGTTATTGATTTGCCACACGATTTTTCCATAATTCAAAAAAGAAGAGTGGATTCTCCAAACGGCGCTCACGGCGGATTTTTTGTAGGCGGTGTCGGCAAATACCAAAAGAGCTTTAAGGCAAAGAAGAACAAAAAATATTTTATCATTTGTGACGGCTCCTTTGGTGTAACCGACTTGTATGTTAACGCAAATGAAGCGTACATTAATCATTACGGATACAATACCTATTTTGTTGATATAACCGAGTATTTGCGCTATGACCGCGAAAATGTGGTTTTGTTCAGAGTGAACAATACCGCTCAGCCAAATTCTCGTTGGTATTCAGGCTCGGGAATTTACCGTGACGTATATTTGTGCGAGTGCGACAACGTATATATTCACCCATACGGCACCTTTGTCAAGACGGAAAATGTCTTTGGCAAGACCGCTTATATGCGCGCTGAGGTGTCCGTTTATGCGGAAAGAAACGAAAAGGGCGTTATTGAATTTGAGGTGTATCAAGACAAAAAACGTGCCCCTGTGTCTAAATTTTCAAAATATGTTGTACTCAAAAGGGGCGAAAACAAGATTGAAGCTTTATTCCAAATCGACAATGCTCGTCTTTGGGACATAGATACCCCTAATATGTACAAAATTAAAACTACCGCCACCTTTGATGGTGCGGTTGACACGGACGAAAGTGTGTTTGGTATAAGGGTTGTTAACATAGACAGTAAGCGTGGATTTATGCTTAACGGAAAGAGCATAAAGCTTCGTGGTGGCTGCATACATCATGACCAAGGTGCAGTAGGCACGGCGGTTTACAAAGAAACAGAGTATAGGCGTGTGGCTCGTTTAAAGGAGGCGGGCTTTAACGCGGTGCGTATGTCCCACAATCCACAGTCCCCATATTTTTATGAGGCGTGTGACCGACTCGGTATGCTTGTTATGGACGAGCTTTTCGATTGTTGGACAGAGGGCAAGAAGGAAAGTGATTACCATTTCTATTTCAAAGACAATTGGGAAAAGTGGACAGACCTTATTGTGCGCCGTAACAGATGCCATCCCTCAATCGTTATGTGGTCAACAGGTAACGAAATACCGCAAAAGACAGGCAGAGGCGGTGGTTACTATATTGCTACCGATATTGCAAACAAAATCCGTTCTCTTGATAGCTCCCGTCCTGTAACTCACGCTCTTTGCAGTCTTTGGGATAATAAGGAAGAATACGAGCTTGAGCTAGCAGAAAATTCCTTTGAAGCGGACAGGCTTGACTGCTTTGCAAGGGCAACCGCAGTGACTGCCGACACGGCTGATATTATTGGCTACAACTATCTTGAATACCGTTTGGAAAAGGATTTAATAAGATTTCCAAACAGGGTAATAATAAATACGGAAACCTTTCCGATTTGCGCGTATACCACGGTTAAGCAGCTTCTTGCCAATCCAAGAATAGCAGGTGATTTTGTATGGACCGCTTGGGATTATTTTGGAGAAACCGCTTTAGGTCACGTTGAGTACGGTGAAAAGCGTGGAGTGTTTATGCTTGAATATCCCTATCATATTGCAAATTGCGGTGACATAGATATGCTCGGCAACCGTAAGCCACAATCCTATTACCGTGAAATTGCTTGGGGGCTAAGGCGCGACCCGTACATTGCGGTGCGCCATCCAAGCGTGTGCCACATTCCGTATCACATAAGCGGATGGGGATTTTACGATTGTGAGCCATCCTGGTGCTTTGAGGGCTACGAGGGAGTAAATTGCGAGGTTTACACTTTTGCAGATTGTGACGAGGTTACAATAGAGGTAAACGGAAAAGAGCTTGGCAGACAAGCAAGGACAGAAAACGGTGTTTACAAGTTTATTATGCCATACGAAAAGGGTAAAATTGAAGCTAAAGCCTATGTGGGCGGTGTCCTTATTGGCACCCATAGTCTTGAAACTGAGGGTTGTGAAAAGAAAATAGCCTTGATAAAGGAAAAATCCTACACAGACAGTGATATAGTCTATATAGACGTGGAGATTCAAGACGAAAATGGTAGACTTTGCACACAGGCGGCGGTTGATATCAGCTACACCGTAGAGGGTGGAAAAATCCTCGGTACAATCAGCGGTAATTTAACAACAGACCACGTTTACAGCACAAGTGAGTGCAAGACGGAAAAGGGTAAGAGCTTAGTTGTTGTTAAGAAAACCGAAGGCAAGGCTGTTTTGAAGGCTACTGCGCAAGGCTTTGAGGATGTCACAATAGAGCTTTGACCAAATATAGATTTAGAGTGACCGAATAAATGAAAAAACTGTTTTTTTGTTTTCGCTATGGTAAAATCATAGTGTGAGGTGATGACAGAATATGAAAAACATAATCGAAATAGAAAACCTTAACAAAAGCTTTGGAGAAATAAAAGCGGTTAAGGATTTGAGCTTTTGCGTCAAGGAGGGGGAGCTTTTTGCCTTTCTTGGTGTAAACGGCGCAGGAAAATCAACCACCATAAATATTATTTGCGCCCAGCTATCCAAGGACAGTGGCAGAGTTACAATTGACGGAGAGGATTTAGATACAAACGGGGACAAAATCAAGGAGCGTATGGGCGTTGTTTTTCAAAGCTCCGTGCTTGATATGCCTCTGACTGTTTATGATAATTTGCAAAGCCGCGCTGCCCTATACGGTATTGTTGGTAAGGAGTTTGAGGAAAGACTTAAGGAGCTGTGCAAGCTTTTGGATATTTCCGACCTTTTAAAGCGCACTGTCGGTAAGCTTTCGGGGGGACAAAAGCGCAGAATCGATATAGCAAGAGCACTTTTGCACCGACCGAAAATATTAATCCTTGATGAGCCGACCACAGGGCTTGACCCTCAAACACGAAAAAAGATTTGGGATGCTATTTATACCTTGCGTAAGCAGGAAAATATGACGGTCTTTTTAACTACCCACTATATGGAGGAGGCATCTGAGGCAGACTACGTTGTTATAATAGACAGTGGTAGCGTTTCTGCTAAGGGTACGCCGTTAGAGCTTAAAAACCAATACACAGGCGATTTTATAACAATTTATGAAGCAGATGAGGAAAAAATAAAGGCTCTCAGCTTACCCTACGAGCCAATAAGAGACGCCTTCCGCATAAGCATACCTCATACAAGCTACGCAACGGAGCTGATAACAAAAAATCCTACACTTTTTGTAGATTATGAAATTACAAAGGGTAAAATGGATGACGTTTTTCTAAATGTAACAGGTAAAAAGCTGACAGGAGGTGATGCAAAGTGAAAATCGCATTGACTCTTATAAAAAGAAACATTAAGCTTTTCTTCAAGGACAAGGGTATGTTTTTCACTGCCCTTATAACCCCGGGCATTTTGCTTGTTTTATACGCAACCTTTTTGAGCAATGTGTACAAGGACGCATTTTTGTCAGGCATGCCTGAGGGATTTACCTTAGGAGAGGGGCTGCTTGACGGCTTGGTAGGTGGACAGCTTGTTTCCTCCCTTTTGGCGGTTTCCTGTATAACCGTTGCCTTTTGCTCCAACTTTTTGTCCGTACAGGACAAGGCAAATGGAACTGTTAAGGACTTGCAAATATCCCCTGTAAAAAGCTACGTTTTATCAATTTCCTATTATGTAGCTTCCCTTGTGTCAACTACTATAATTTGTGTTACTGCTTTGGCACTTGGACTATGTTACCTTGCCATAACAGGCTGGTATTTGTCCTTTGGAGACGTTATGCTTTTGCTCCTTGACGTTGTGCTTCTTGTGTTATTCGGCACGGCGCTTTCGTCTGTTATTAATTACTTTTTGTCAACACAGGGGCAAATTTCCGCCGTTGGCTCAATTGTCAGC
Organism: Eubacteriales bacterium; assembly: GCA_045532975.1. GTDB lineage: Bacteria > Bacillota > Clostridia > Oscillospirales > CAG-272 > RGIG2000. The sequence continues at coordinate 5,187 of JAZSGX010000079.1, forward strand.
GCGGGTTATGGATTTATATGCGGCGCATATATGCCTATTTCCTCCTTTGGAGAGGGCTTGCAGGCGGCGGTTTCCTTCTTGCCGGGTACTTACGGCACGGCACTTCTAAGAAATCACGCAACAAGGGGAGTTTTTGCGGAAATGGCAAAGGATGGCGTACCTGCCGAGGTTATAAAGGGGATGAGTGACCCCATTGACTGTACAATTTATTTTTTTGATAATGCAGTTTCGCAGGGGACAATGTATTTAATACTTTCCATCTCCGTTGCTGTGTTGATATCGGTTTATATTTTGATGAATAAATTTAAGAAAAGAGTAAAGTGAAATGATTAAGAGAGAAGAGTTGCGCATTCGCGACCCGTTTATTTTGACAGACCGTGAAAACAAGTGCTACTATATGTATGGTACAACGGACTTGGAGGACCACTCATTGAAGGCAAGGAACACCTTTTCCGTTTACAAAAGCTACGACCTTGAAAGCTTTGAGGAGCCAAAGGTAGTAGTAGATGGAAATAAGCTTGGTTTTTGGGCAGACCGTGATTTCTGGGCGCCCGAGGTGCATTTTTATAAGGGCAAATACTATCTTTTTGGTAGCTGTATTGCAGAGGGTAAGAACAGATGCACACAAATTTTTGTGTGCGATACTCCCGACGGTGAATTCAAGCCCCTGTCCGACAAGGCGCGCACGCCCCTTGATTGGGTTTGCCTTGACGGTACCTTTTATGTTGAAAACGGTGTACCGTATATGGTATTTTCCCGCGAGTGGATACAGGTTCTTGACGGAGAAATGTGGGCGGTGGAGTTATCTGAAGATTTGACTGAAACCGTTGGCGAACCGTTCAAGCTTTTCTCTGCGTCCGAGGCTAAGGATGCTACCGAGTACGGTGGAATAAAGGGCGCGTATATTACCGACGGTCCCTTTATGTATCACGAAAACGGTAAGCTCCGTATGATGTGGTCAAGCTTTAACGAGGGCAGATACGTTGTATTGATTGCAGAAAGCGACTCTATCAAAGGAGAATGGACACATCTTGGCAGCCAATTTGACTTCTGCGGAGGTCACGGTATGATATTTGAAAGCCTTGAGGGCAAGCGTATGATGTCCTTACATAGTCCCAACACAGCAGATTTTGAACGTGCACAGTTTTTTGAAATATGAGCTAAGAGCCACTTCGTTTTGAAGTGGCTTTTTGCTATGAAATAATTGTCATTGACAAAGTAATTATAATGAGTTATAATATATAATGATTTATTATGTATTGAGGATGGAAATGAGAGCGGAAACTAAAAGTAATTTATATGAATTTTTGCGTTACGCAGTTGTTGGCGGCATAAGCGCGGTAGCTGATATGGCTGTTAATTACGTTGCACTTTTTTATTTGTTTGACTCCACGAAGGATGACACGGGTATGGTGATTTTGTCCGTGGCACTTGGTTTTATTGTGGGACTTTTGCTAAACTTCTTTTTGTCAAACATATTTGTTTTTACAACTGAAGCACAGCAGAAAAAGGGCAAAACAATGCGTGCGTTTTTGATATTTGCGGCAGTTGGTGTAATTGGACTTTTGCTCTCTGAGCTTTTAACGGTGCTTGGCGCGTTAATAATTGGCGAAGAGGGAATTTTTTACATAATTTTGAGCTGCTTTGTAAAAGGCATAGTTTTAATTTGGAACTATGTGGGCAGAAAAATTTTTGTGTATAGAGAAAAAAGTGAAAATACAATTAAAGAGGAAGTCGAGGGGAATCAAGGCCCATCGGCAGAAGGATTATAAATGAGTAACGAAACAAAAAATGCGATTATTATAGGTGCAGGACCTGCAGGCTTGACAGCCGCATATCAGCTTTTAAAGGAAACGGATTACAAGCCTATTATTCTTGAGGAAAGCGAATTTATAGGCGGCATTTCCCGTACCGCAGAGTATAAGGGAAACAGAATGGACTTGGGAGGCCACCGCTTCTTTTCCAAAAATGAAGAGGTTAACGAGCTTTGGCAAAGGCTAATGCCACTACAAAGCAAGCCTGCTTACGACGATAAGGTTTTGGGCGTTAAGAAGGATTTGCCTGAGGAGGGTCCAGACCCCGAAACAGAGGACAGGGTTATGCTTTTGCGTAACAGAATTTCGAGAATTTTGTTCCTACATAAGTTCTTTGATTACCCAATTTCCTTGAAGCTTAAAACATTTACCAATATGGGCTTTTTCAGAACGATGAAGGTTGGCTTTGGCTATATTGGCAGCTGCATTAAGAAAAAAGAGGAAACATCCTTGGAGAATTTCTATATAAACCGCTTTGGCAGACCTCTTTACGAGATGTTCTTTGAGGATTATACGGAAAATCTTTGGGGTCGCCACCCATCTCAAATTTCTGCGGAGTGGGGCGCGCAGCGTGTTAAGGGGCTTTCCCTAAGCAAGGCGATTACGAATATTTTAACAAAGCCCTTCCGTTCTAAAAAGAAGGTTGAAACCTCTTTGATTGAGCAGTATTATTACCCCAAAAAGGGTCCGGGTCAGCTATGGGAATTTTTGGCTGATGACGTTGTTTCCTTAGGGGGAGAATTAAGAAAAAATACAAAAGTAGCAGGCATTAATTTGTCCGAGGACAACAAGAGGGTCGTTAGCGTTGTTACTGACAGCGGTGAGGAAATTAAGGGAGATTTGTTCTTCTCCTCAATGCCTGTTAAGGACTTAGTTTGCGGTATGGGAGAGGGTATTCCAAGCGAGGTTACACGCGTAGCTAAAGGACTTCCTTACCGTGACTACATAACCGTTGGCTTGCTTGTGAACAAGCTTAAATTGCAGAATAAAACCAAGATTAAAACCTTGTCGGGCAGTATTCCCGATTGCTGGATTTACGTCCAGGAGAGGGAGGTTAAGCTTGGCAGATTGCAGATATTCAATAACTGGTCACCGTATATGGTAAAGGACCCCGAAAACACAATGTGGATAGGTCTTGAGTATTTCTGTAACGAGGGGGACGAGCTCTGGGAAATGAGCGACGAGGACTTTATCGAGTTTGCAAAGCGAGAGCTTGCTCAAATTGACGTAATTGATATAGAGGACGTATTGGACGCTACCCGTATTAAGGTTAAAAAGGCTTACCCAGCGTATTTTGATACCTATAACGAATTTGACGTCGTTAAGGAGTTTTTAAACGGTATTGACAATCTTTGGTGTGTCGGACGTAACGGTCAGCACAGATATAATAATATGGACCACTCAATGCTTACCGCCATTGAGGCAGTACGCAGTGTGGCAAACGGAACAAACGACAAGACCACAGTTTGGAACGTAAATACTGAAAAGGAATATCATGAGGAAACGAATAAATAATATACGTTCTTTCTTTAAAAAGAACAAAATGGCAGCATATGCCCTTGTGACAACCGTTATATTAATTGTGGCTCTGATAGCGGAGCTTTTAATATCGAATATTGACACACTTTTCTTGGATAAGGATGAGTACGTTCTCGACGTGGAGCTTCTCGATAAGGAGACCATAACGCTTAACGGGGGAAAGGATTCGTCGTATACCATATATGATGTGCCTGAGAAAATTTACGCATTAAAAATAGGTGTTAAGGCAGAGCGGACCTTTGGTGAGCCTATTACCCTAAAGGTTGCGGTGTTTGACAAAAAGCTCTCGGAGTGGTACACAACTGTCAGCACTACCTATTTAGCGCCGGGGAAGGATTGGCCCGGCTATCAAACGGTGTTCCTTGATTATGAGCTTGGAGCAAGGAATGATATAAAGCTAAGCTTTTCAGGTATTTATGACAACTGCGAGGTTGTGTCAGTTGTTGCTAACCCGGAGGATACCACACAGTTTAGCGGTCTTAGATTCGGTATTGTTTGCTTGATTGCTCTGTCAATATACAATTTTGCCTTTTGGGGCTTAAATCAAGAGTATTTTGATATAAAGAAAAAGAAGCATGCTTTTGTTGCCATTGTAACTATTGTCTTTTGCGTAATTTGCTCTATTGTATTCTGCAACGTTTTCGTTGGTGAGGACGGCGGAGTACGCGTGGGAAAGGAAATAGAATATCCGCTGACCGATAGAGTAGAGAATTATACGCCGTATATTCAACAGGCGGACGCATTTTTGAAGGGTCAGCTACATTTAGATATAGAGGTGTCAAAGGAGCTTTTGGAGCTTGAAAATCCATATGATACAAGCCAGCGTGACAATAGCGGAGCACCGTATTTGTGGGACAGAGCCCTGTATGACGGACATTATTATTCTTACTTTGGCATAGGTCCTATCTTAAATGTATATCTACCGTATTATTTATTGAATGATGCAATGCCTTCGGACACTATGGTTGTGTCCTTCTATGCAGTGCTTGCCACCCTGTTTACCTGCTTGTTCTTATATGAATTCGTTATTGTTTTCAAAAAGCGGGTTTCGGTGTCTCTTTTGTCGGTTGCCACAGTAGCGGTTACCTTCTCATCAGGAGTTTTACTGATGGCGCGCTCTACCGCCCATTTTTACTACCTTGTTGTGGTGGCGGGTATGGCGTATTTCGCGTCGTTTATGTTCTTCCTTTTGCTGGCATTAAACAGCAAGCATAAGGTAGCAAGACCGATATTTTTCATTTTAGCAAGCCTTTCATACGGATTTATTCTTTTGTCAAGGCTTAATATTGCCTTGGTTGCCGCATTTGTTGTTGTTCCCTTTGTTTACTTTGGTGTGATACGCAACAACATAGGGCTTGATAAGGAAAATAACGCGTTTTCTGACGTTGTGCGTACAACAAAGGGCAAAATTATAGACCTTTGCTGTCTTGGTTCCTTTGTGGCGGTGGCAGGAATATTCCTGTGCTGCTACAACTATATGAGATTTGACAGTATGTTTGAGTTTGGTACCACATACCAGCTAACCGTTAATGATATTTCACTTAACAAAATTTCCTTTGGAAATCTGTGGGAATTTATCTACCACTATTTTATACATCCGTTTGACGTAAAGGGTATGTTCCCGTACTTCAGATTAACAACGGATAAGCTATACACCTACGGTACTTACACCTATGTGGATACGGGAATGGGACTTTTCGCAATTCCATTAATGCTTGGTCTTTTCTTTGGCTTGGGCACACTCAGAAGCAAAAGGAAAACACCCTTTGCAAAAGCTTTGACCGCATCCGCTGTGGCAGGCGTTATAATAGTTTCCTTTGTTAACTTCTGCATAGGCGGTGTTATTTACCGCTACACCTGTGACGTTACTCTCCTTTGCGCTGTGATGGCTGTTTTGTTTATGTTCTCATTTAATGAAAGGATAGAGAATAGCGAAGGGGTCGCAGCGGTATGCAGGCTTGAAAAAATTCTTATGCTTGTGTCAATTTTCGTTTGCTTTATAGCCTCGGTATCCGTTCACGGTTACTTGGCGGACTACGATGCAAATGATTTAATAACCCTGCAAAAAGCATTTTCATAAAACAAAAAACTCGATTTGGCTGTGTCAAATCGAGTTTTTTATTATTTCTTTTTTATCGAAAGTATAAAGGTAGTACCAACCACCGGCTCACTTTTCACCTTTAAATCTCCGTGAAGTGAAATTGCCAAATTTTTAGCAATGGCAAGACCGTAGCTATATTTTACCTCTTCTGTGGGGTGTTCACCGCGTACACATTCAAATATATGCGTCAACACGTCATTTTCAATATATGTAGGAGTGTTTACATACAAGTAAGCGTGTTTCTTGCCCTCGTGCAAGGAAATGCGGATTTTTTCCATTTCATGGGAATAGTTAATAGCACTCATTATAAGGGTATTAACTATGGTTAAATAAGCTTCCTTGTTTGTATTTAAAGAAATATTATCGTTTATGCTTGGGCAAAGAAGCACTCTTTTTGTGTTGGCAATAGGCTCAAGGTTGGCAACCTCATCGCTCGTTATCTTGCTTAAATTAACGTCGCTTGTAGTAAGACTATGGGAATTTTTGCTCTTTGCTAAATCGGAAATTTTCATAATAAGATTGGTTATTTTTGTAGCCTCATCGCTTACGTTATCAACCAAATTCTGATGGCTTTTCACTGTGTCCTTTTTATGTGAAATAAGCGCTTCGCAGTCAGTAAAGATATTGGCAGATGACAGAGATATATCAAGGCAAACATCGTCTACAAAGCTTATTTGACTGTCCCAAGCTGCTTTTATGGGTTTAACTGTGTAGCGCGATAAACGGTCACTGATAATAAGGACTATTAAAAGTGCAGAAAGGCATATAGCAAGCGTTAGAACAACAGTTGTACTAACGGTATTATCCATTGTCTCGGTTGAAGCAAAGGCAAAGACAGAGCCGCCTTCACTATCCTTTTTTAAAAACATAACGGAGCCGCTATTAACGTATCCGCTTTCATGCCCGTTTTCCGTTGCCTCTTCTACAAGAGCTTCAATGTTGACTTGTTTGACGACTTCACTTAATTTCGTGAATTTAGTTACCTTACCACCTTTGTCAACAAACACGCAAATTGAATAGATGCTTGGTATTTCAATGCTGGTGTTTTCTATAGTCGTTTTGTCATTTCCCTGTGCTTGTGTAATGGCTTCATCTAACTGAAGTAAGAGAAAAGAGGACTGAGAATTGTATGTAAAAATCCAAATCAGCACAAACACACTTATTGCAATCGTCAAAGCGATAGACATATTAATAATTACAAGTTTATTTTTTAGTCGTTTAATCATAATATCATAGCCTTTAAAATGTTATCTGATTGTATTATACAATATTTTAACATATATATCAATCAAAATTTTAAAAAGCACGCTAAGAAATTAACGTGCTTTTTTATGGGTTATTTGTAAATCTTGTATTTTAGGCGCATATTGTCCGCAATCATTGCTATAAATTCGCTGTTTGTGGGCTTGCCGCGGTTATTTTGTATGGTATAGCCAAAGTAAGAGTTCAAGGTATCAACGTCACCTCTGTCCCAAGCAACCTCAATGGCGTGGCGAATAGCACGCTCTACACGGGAGGTGGTTGTTTGGTATTTCTTCGCAACGGAGGGATAGAGAATTTTGGTCACAGAATTAATAATTTCATTGTCGGAAATCGTCATAAGAATAGCGGTGCGTAAGTATTGATAGCCCTTAATGTGGGCAGGCACACCGATTTGATGAATAACCTTGGTTACCTGCGTTTCCATATCGTCTTGGTAAGTTCTTTGAGTAGTCTGTCCACTCATATCACGTTGTCGGTAAAGGGTATCAATATGCTCGCTCAGGCTTGTGAAATCAAATGGCTTCATAATGCACATAGATGCGCCGGCATTAGTAGCATCAACGAACACGTTTTGGTTAGAAACCATAGACGCCATAATGAAGGACGGCATAGTGTCAGGAGAGAAGTTAATTCCCTTACAGTTGCGTATAAGACCGATACCGTCAAGCTTGGAAAGCCAAATGTCGGAAATGACAATGTCGGGATGGTTTCTGCTGATTTTAATCAAGGCTTCCTCACCGTTAACTGCCTCGTCTATGTACCTGTATCCCTTGCGTGCCAGAGATTCCTTTGTTGTGTGACGGGACTGCGAATTTTCGTCAGCAATTAAAATTTTTGCGTTAATTTCCATATTTTTCTCCTTTAAATTACTAATATATGGTATATATGGTATTTATTACCAAATTTATTCTACCATAATTTACCAAATAATGCAAGAAAAACTTTGTTGTGAAATTTTACAAAATTTTCCAATTTGTTTCGTATATAGTGTACAAAAATGTAGAATTGTAGCAACTTGTATCATAAAAAACGGTTCTCTGCTGATAAATATTGAAAAGAATTAATTTGTATGCTAAAATGGTTATATAAATACCTAAGGAGGTGATTTTATGGGATACTGGGGAACAGGACTATACAGTAATGATATAGCAGAGGATATACTTGATATGTGCCGTGAAATTTTTCCTTTTTTAACCATTGAAGAAGGTATAAAAATGGTCATAGAGGAGTACAAAGAAATATTAGATGACCCAGAGAATGAAGAGTACGCAAATTTTTGGTATGTGTTTTCTGATTATCTTTGGAAGCACGGTGTACTAACGGATGAAATAAAAAATTATGCTTTAAAATTGCTTGAACAAAAAGCAGGAATGGAAATATGGTATGATGATTCTTGTAAATCTGATATTAAAAAGCGCTTGGCAGTTCTTGAAAAGTTAGAAAATCAATTAAAAACACAAATGCCACAGCCTAAAATGCCAAAAGGCAGGCTTTCAAAACCTAAATTTAAGGCAGGGGATATTATAGTATTCAAAGCGGGGCAGCAAGAGGATGAAGAATATAATCCTTGGTTGATAGATTATAAAGATTCTACATTTATGTATTGCGACCCCAGAATTATCAGTTGTCGCGGGGATTTAAAAGAGCCTCTTATAGCAAACGGAAAATATATGGCTATTTTGTGTATTGGCTCAACCAAAGAGCAGCATACACAGT
>JAZSGX010000073.1:0-11463 GCA_045532975.1 Eubacteriales bacterium
CGATAACTCGAGCTATTGCTGACCAAGCAAGAACGGTTAGAATTCCTGTTCACATGGTTGAAACAATACACAAGGTATCAAGGGTATCAAGGAATCTTTTGCAGGAGCTCGGTAGAGAGCCAACACCGGAAGAAATCGCCGAAGCTATTGGTATGACGCCCGAAAAGGTAAGAGATACCATGAAATATGCCTTAGAGCCCGTTTCTCTTGAGACTCCAATTGGTGAAGAGGAGGATAGCCATCTTGGTGACTTTATTCCTGATGAAGATTCTCCAGCACCTTCCGATGCTGCATCGTATACACTCTTAAAGGAGCAGTTAAATGAAGTTCTTCATACATTGACACCAAGAGAAGAGCAAGTGTTAAAGCTTCGATTTGGTTTACTTGATGGTCATACAAGAACTCTTGAAGAGGTTGGTAAGGAATTTGACATCACGAGAGAAAGAATACGTCAAATTGAGGCTAAAGCCTTGAGAAAACTTCGTCATCCAAGTAGATCCAAGAGACTACGCGATTATTTGGATTAATTGTTAAATGATTGAATGTAATTGTAAATTATGTTCAAACACCTTGACAAAATGACATATTTATTATAAAATATAGGTTGTATTAAAACATCGGAGGAAATATTTTTCATGAAGAAAGGTTTATTGTGCTTAATCGTAGCTATGCTTATGGTTTTGCCACTATTATTAGCATCCTGTGGTGATGAAATGACTGCTGAGGAGATTGCAAATGCCAACTTCCAAAAGGCAGACAAGGCGCTGACGCTTTCCGTTTGGTTACCGGTAAAGCCTACTGTTGACTCAGACGGTGACGGTGTTGCAGATGCTCTCGACTACAGATTTTACGGAACAAAGGAAGAAAAAGGTAGACTTGAGATGGTTGAAGAGGCAATCAATGATTATTTGCTTTCTAACAACTATAGCACTAAGCTTGATTTTGTCTTTTATACCGAGGATGAGTACTATACAAAGCTTACCGAAAAATTTGCTGAAATTAAAGAACTTGAAAAGACAGGTATTACCGCAAAGCTACAGGCTGATAAATATGTAAACCACGCGGAAAAGGATCCTGAAACAGGTCTTTATAAGATGGCTTACCCAAGTGTTCTTGATCAACAGCTTGATATTTTCTTTGTTGGCGGATATGATAATTACACAAATTACATAGAAAACGGTGACGTTCATGCTCTGGATAAGTTCTTTACTGAGGGCCAGACCTACAACGGCTTGTTCAAGATGATAAGAAGCGCATTTTTGGATGCTACTAAGATAAATGGCTCATATTACGGTATTCCAAACAACCACGTATTTTCCGAAAAGGGTCAGTATGTTTTAGTCGATAAGAACCTCTATGACACCTATGCAAACATCAAATGGGATGATACATACACCTTGCTTGACTTGGAATTTTTCATTAACATTATTGGCGAAAACAATTTAGAGGGTGTGGTTCCTTATTGCGGCACTAAAGAGGATGTTCCGGGTGTTATCTATCTTGATAAGGAAAATTTAATTGCGGCTACAACGTATGATGCTACCACCAATGAAGAAACAGGCAAAACAACATTCTATACTATGCATTTGCCACAGTATCAGGGTTATAAGGACTATCTAAGCTTCTACTTCGGTTTAGATGAGAAGGGATATGTTTCTAATACTTCCAATAGTACGGCTGCAGTTCGTGTGTTTAATGGCAATTTGGTTGATATAGAAAACCGTGATGATTACTATATTATTGAAACAATTCCGCCTTATGCAAGCGTTGAGTCTGTATTTTCCTCTATGTTTGCAATCAGTTCCCACTCTGCAAATCACGAAAGAGCTATGCAGATGTTACAGCTTTTGTATGAAAACGACACCTTGAGAACTTTGCTTCAATATGGTGTTGAGGATGTTGACTACAAGAAGGGTGTAGTTGACGGAGAAACCGTTATTTATACTAAGGACAGCGGTTACAATATGGAATTACTCTATACAGGCAACTGTTATCGCACTTACCCTGCTAGTGGAGTTCCAATGAGTTATTGGGATTTTGTAAAGGATTATAATCTTGAAACGCAGTTACATCCGTTCTTCTGGTATCAGTTAAAGATGCATAATAATGAATTCCCGGATTCCACTATGGAAAAGCTGGACGGATTTATGGCTATTCTTGGCGAAGCTAACGTAAATGCTAAATTGGCAATTGAAGCTATTGATGCAGATATTTATACGGAATGGCTAAACGGTAGAAATGCAAGCTACTACAACAGAGCCATTACCACTGCGCGTAACAATTACGATAAGGCAAAGACAGCGTATGATGCGGCTAAGGCTGCTTACGATAGTGCAGCAACTCAGGAGGCAAAGGATGAAGCCCTCGCTGAAATGCAGAACCAACAGGCTAAGATGGATGAACAAAACAAGCTGCTTAACACTTATATTAACGTTCAATTTATCGCTAATGTTACTGCTTCGGATCTTGTACAGCAGATTAACGATTTATTAAATCTTTACCAAGAGATGTATCAATCTGTACAATAATTTTAATGAGCGTCATTTTGGCGCTCATTATTTTCTTTATATTTAATATAATGTAAGTGAGAGAAAAGGAGTACGTTATGAATGAAAGCTTAACCTCACTTACCGAAAAGCAAGTTGTAAATTTATGTGACGGAAAAATATTAGGATATATCATTGACTTTAAAATAGATATATGCAACGGAAGGTTAACAGATATAATAATTCCCGGAGAAGGTGGAATATTTGGCTTTAAGAAATGCACAGATATAGTAATCCCTTGGGATAAGATATGTAAAATAGGTAAAGATACTATAATTGTTGATATAGGGATGCTACCGCAGGAATGTGAAAAAAGCGATAAAAGACACAAATCAAAATGCAAATTGTAAACTTTTTGTTAACAGTGATTTTTGTCTTGCAATATAAAATATTGTGTGTTATAATACACAAGCGTGCTTGAGAAACACGCAAATAATATCACACACACCCTTGCTATGATGTACTGTCGGTGCCTTACAATGTGTATGGTTACAGTACCAGCCTCGGTGGTGGAAAAACCAAAGGAGGACATTAAAATGTCAGTTATCTCAATTAAGCAATTGCTTGAAGCAGGTGTTCATTTCGGACACCACACAAGAAGATGGAACCCTAAGATGGCAGAGTACATCTTCACAGAAAGAAATGGTATTTATATCATTGACCTTCAGAAGACCGCAAAGAAGTTTGAAGAGGCTTATATGTTCGCTCGTGAGCTCTCTGCAAATGGCGGCAACATTCTCTTTGTAGGTACAAAGAAGCAGGCTACAGACGCTATCCGTGAGGAAGCAGCTCGTTGCGGCATGTACTACGTTAACGTTCGTTGGCTCGGCGGTATGCTCACTAACTTCAAGACAATCAAGAAGAGCATTGCTCGTCTTGCTCAGCTCAAGAAGATGCAAGAGGACGGCACATTTGATCTTCTTCCAAAGAAGGAAGTTGCTGGTCTTACTAAGGAAATGGACAACCTCGAAAAGAATCTTGGCGGTATTAAGGATATGGAACAGCTTCCAGACGCTATCTTTATCGTTGATACAAAGAAGGAGCACAATGCAGTTCTCGAAGCAAAGAGACTTGGTATTCCTGTTATCGCTATTGTTGATACTAACTGTGACCCTGATGATGCAGATCTTATCATTCCTGGTAACGATGATGCTATCAGAGCTATCAAGCTTATCTCTGCTGCTATTGCTGATGCAGTAATTGAAGGTAAGCAGGGTGAAACACCTGTTGAAGAGGCTGAGGCTGTTGAAGAAACAGCTGAGGACGCTGAATAATTTTTAATATCACGGAGGAATTTAAAATGGCTGCTATTACCGCAAGTATGGTAAATGATTTAAGACAAAAGACCGGCTGTGGCATGATGGAATGCAAAAAGGCTCTTACTGAGGCTAACGGTGACGTTGAAGAGGCAATAAAGCTTCTTCGTGAAAAGGGTCTTGCTGTTGCTGCAAAGAAGGCAAGCAGAATTGCTGCCGAGGGCGTAGTTGATATTATGGTTTCTGACGATAAAAAGTCTGCTGCTATGATTGAGGTTAACGCTGAAACTGACTTCGTTGCAAAGAACCAAACATTCCTTGATTTTGTTAGCAACATTCTTAAGACAATCCTTGCTACAAGACCTGCTAACGTTGAAGAGCTTCTCACAAAGCAGTATGTTGATACTGATATGACTGTTGAAGCAAAGCTTAAGGATATGGTATTCACAATCGGTGAAAATATGAACATCCGCCGTTTTGTTATCGTTGACGGTATCGTTGGCACTTACATTCACGGTAAGGGTTCAACCGGCGTTATTGTAACATTTGACGCTGCTGATGAAGTTGTTAACAATGCTGGTTTCCCTGAATTTGCAAAGAACATTGCTCTTCAGGTTGCTGGTGCTCCATCTCCTGTTCTTTATTTGAATAAGGAAAGCGTTCCTGAAAAGGATCTTGAAGAAGAAAAGGCTATCATTATGGCTCAGCTCGCTAACGATCCTAAGAACGCTAACAAGCCTGCTCAGATTCTTGAAAAGATGGTTGCAGGTAAGCTCGGCAAGTTCTATGAAAAGAACTGCTTGCTTGAGCAAGAGTATGTAAAGGAAGACAAGATGTCTGTTACACAGTATGTAAACAACACAGCTAAAGCATTTGGCGGTGACATTGCTGTTACAGGCTATTACCTCTACGAAAAGGGCGAAGGCCTTGAAAAGAGAGAGGACGATTTCGCTGCTGAAATCGCAAAGATGGTTAAGGGCTAATATTACAACAAAAATGAACCGATTTTTTCGGTTCATTTTTTTTGTTTTTATCGAAAATTTTTAAATTTGCTATTTACAAACAAATAAAAATATAGTATTATATATATGATAAATTCACATTTTGTGGAGGAGCTTGTTTTGAATAACGGTAAACCGATTTACAAAAGAGTATTGCTTAAGCTTTCGGGTGAAGCAATTAATGGCAAAGATGGTATTTTAAATTTTGATTATATTAAAGAAATCGCTTCAGTTATCAAAAAATGCACAGATCAGGGTGTGCAGTTTGGTATTATTGTAGGTGCGGGCAATATTTGGCGTGGCAGAAGCGGCGGCGAAATGGACAGAGCAAAGGCTGACCATATGGGTATGCTTGCAACTTGCATTAATGCTGTTGCATTGCAGGAATCGTTTATGCGTTGCGGTATTGATGCTGTGGTTATGACAGCGGTTGAGATGCAAGCATTTGCAAAGCCTTTCGTTCGCGATGAAGCTATTGAAAGCTTGAACAATGGCAAGGTTGTTATTTTTGGGTGTGGACTCGGCATTCCTTTTGTATCAACTGATACTGCCGCCGTTGTACGCGCTGCAGAAATTGGTGCGGATATTGTGTTAATGGCAAAAAATATTGATGCTATTTACACTGCTGACCCACGCAAGGACAAAACAGCAGAAAAGATTTCTAAAATTACATATAAGGAAATTTTAGCAAGAGGCTTACAAGCTATGGATTCCACCGCTACGTCATTTGCTATGGATAACAATATAGCAATTCACGTTTTCGGTCTTGACAACTGTGAAAATATTTATAAAGTAATTATGGGTGCTGAAATGGGTACCGTAGTAAAAGGAGAATAAATTATGAAACTCGATACTAAAGAATTTGAAGCTAAAATGAAAAAATCTATTGACTCATATGAATATGAGTTAGATGGCGTAAGAGCAGGCAGAGCAAATCCAAATATTCTTTCAAGAATTAACGTTGACTATTATGGCTCACCAACACCAATAAACCAAATAGGTTCAGTTTCCGTTCCTGACGCAAGAACTATCGTTATTCAACCTTGGGATACAACTACGCTCAAGGGAATTGAAAAGGCACTTTTGGCATCTGATATCGGTGTTACTCCCGCAAACGATGGTAAGGTTATTCGCCTTGTTTTCCCTCAACTTACAGAAGACCGCAGAAAGGAATTAAAGAAGCAGGTTTCTAAGCTTGGCGAAGATGCTAAGGTTGCTGTTCGTAACATTAGACGTGATGCTATGGATAAGTGCAAGGATATGAAGAAAAATTCCGAAATGACAGAGGATGAGCAGAAGGCTTCCGAAAAGAATGTTCAAGATTTAACTGACAAGTATATTAAGGAAATCGACGTTATTACCGCTGCCAAAGAAAAAGAAATAATGGAAATTTAATTTAAATACGATTTTCTGGGTTGCCTAATATAATATATTGGCAACCCTTATTATACTTTGCAGAGGTTAAAATGTTTTCAAAAAAATACAAAGATTTTAAGGTTGATGAGAAGCTTAAGCACATTGCGTTTATTATGGACGGTAATGGAAGGTGGGCAAAGGCTCGAGCTTTGCCAAGAACTGTCGGACACAAGTATGGCGCTAAAGCTTTTGAAAATACCGTTAAAAACTGTCACGCCTTCGGTATAAAGAATGTTACTGTCTATGCCTTCTCAACTGAAAATTGGTCAAGACCTGAGAGCGAAGTCAAAGCCATACTTGAGCTTCTTGATAGCTATATTAATGAAGCAAAAAAGCAAAAGGATATTAGATTTATTTTTATTGGTGATAAAGCGGTTGTATCCGAAGAATTGAGAAACAAAATGATTGATTTGGAGAATTCAACAGTTCAATACGATAATGTTCTTAATATTGCCTTCAATTATGGTGGCAGAGCAGAGATTGTTCGCGCTTGTAATACTTTGATTAATGCTGGAGCGACTGATATAACCGAGGCTGATATAAGCGATAATTTATATACCAGTCACTGCCCCGACCCAGATTTGATAGTCAGAACTGCAAGTGAATATAGAATATCAAACTTTTTACTGTGGCAATGCGCATATTCCGAGTTTTATTTTACCGATGTGCTTTGGCCAGAGTTTGATAAAAAAGAGCTTTATAAAGCAATACAAAGCTTTTATAAGAGAAAAAGACGTTATGGCGGACTGATAAAAGGAGAGGAATAAGCTATGAAAACAAGAATTATAACAGGTGCTGTTGCAACTTGTTTATTTATACCCGTGTGTTATTTTTCGGAATATGTGTCTTTTCCGATAGTTATAGGTTTATTATGCTTAATCGGCGTTTATGAAATGGCGAAATGCTTACATTTCGATAAGAATTATGCAATTACCATACCGATGTATATAATTGCTCTAGGCTTACCGATTTTTAGATATTATACTGGCAATATATTTGCAAATAAGATAACGTCGTCATTTTTGACTATTTCGTTATTCTTATTCTTTGGTATGCTTATATATGTTCTTGCCTATGTAATGTTTAAGAAAAATACCATTAAGGTTTCCGAAATGTTAACCTTCTATTCTATGTTTGCATATATTGTTGGATGCTTTTCTTCTATCGTCCTTGTAAGATACGGCAACGGTGGAAAATTTATGTACCTTTTGGTATTTTTGGGCGCATGGATTTGTGACTCTTTTGCATATTTTGTTGGCAAGTTTTTCGGCAAGCACAAGCTAATTCCTGAAATAAGCCCCAAAAAGACAGTAGAAGGCTCGATTGGTGGAATAGCATTTACAATTATTGGATTCGTTATTTTCGGTTTAATTGTAAATAATGGCTTTGACGCTAATATTAGCTACATAAAACTAATTATTTTGGCTCTTGTTTTGTCAATAGTTTCTCAAATAGGAGACCTTATTGCATCTGCCATAAAGAGACAGTATGAAATTAAGGACTACGGTAACCTTTTCCCCGGTCACGGCGGAATTTTAGACCGCTTTGACGGCGTTTTGCTAACTGCTCCTACCTTGTTCATACTTAATACTGTTCTTACTTGGTTACAATGGTGATAAAATGTTAAATTATGATGGTTCAATAGCAATACTTGGTTCTACCGGCTCTGTTGGCAAGCAAAGTGTTGAAATTGCCGAATTTCATGGTATAAAGGTCGATTTGCTTACCGCTTCCTCGTCAGTTGACGAGATGGAGAGACAGGCAAGGCTACTAAAGCCTGTCGCTTGTGCGATGTTCGACGAAAAGGCGGCGTCTACACTTAAAACTAAGCTTGCTGATACTGGCATACGCGTTTATGGTGGCGAAAAAGGCGTTATATCCGCAATAGAAGAGAGTAAAGCTAAGGTCGCAGTAAATGCTGTAAGCGGTTTTGCAGGTTTAGCCCCTGCTATTGCGTGCGCTAAATCGGGAAAGCGTATAGCTATGTCAAATAAAGAGGCGATAGTTACCGCATTCAAGTTTTTAAAAGAAGAAATAATAAGAAATAATGCTGAAATGATACCAGTTGACAGTGAGCATAGCGCTATTTTTCAGTGTCTTCAGGGCAGACAGGGTAATGATATCAAACGTATCATTTTAACATCATCAGGCGGTCCTTTTAAAAACAAAACTATTGACGAGTTAAGGAGCATAACCGCTAAGGATGCTTTAGCGCATCCCACATGGAAAATGGGTGCTAAAATCACTATTGACAGCGCATCCTTAATGAACAAGGGCTTTGAGGTAATTGAGGCTGTACGACTATTTGACGTTAAGCCTGAGCAGGTTAAGGTTGTTGTTCATCCACAAAGCATTATGCATTCCGCGGTTGAGTATAGTGACAACAGTATTATTGCGCAAATGGGTGCTCCTGATATGCGTACCTGTATTCAATATGCCATTACATATCCAAAGAGAGATGTTTCTTTATCATCCCCTTTAGATTTTGCCTCTTTAGGTCAGCTTACCTTTGCTGAACCTGATATAAAGACCTTTAGCTTGCTTGCTTTGGCATTTTATGCCGCTGATGTTGACGGTGTAATCCCTGCCGTATTAAATGCTTCTGATGAAATAGCCGTCAAATACTTTTTAGATGGCAAAATTGGATTTACAGACGTATTTAATGTGGTTGAAAATGTTGTTAAAGGGTATAATAATATTATTAATCCTACATTAGAAGATATAATTTTAGCAGACAAGGAAGCAAGAATTTATACTCTTGAGCATATAAATAAAATGATATAATAGCTAACAGAACGAGGAAAGAATGATAGTTTTATACATTTTAATAGCAATTTTAGTTTTTGGCTTTTTGATTTTTATACATGAGCTTGGACATTTTATCTTTGCAAAGAAATTCGGTGTTACAATAACCGAATTTTCTTTAGGTATGGGCCCAAAGATTGTATCAAAAAAGGGCAAAGATGGTGTTGAATATGCACTTCGCGCGCTTCCAATCGGCGGTTTTGTGGCAATGGTTGGTGAAGAAGAGGATAGCGAAGACCCAAACGCTTTTAATAAAAAGCCTGCATGGCAAAGATTTATAATCGTTATTGCAGGAGCGGTTATGAACCTTTTAGTCGGTATTATATTAATGATAATATTGACTTTAACAACCGAGCGTTTTGGCGGCACTACCGTTGCGGAATTTTTTGATGAATCGGTAAGCAACAAAACCGGCTTGATGGCTAACGACGAAATCATTGAAATTAACGGATACAACGTTCATACGGTTAACGAGTTAAGCTATGAGATTATGCGTAACGGATACGAGCCTGTCGATGTCACTGTAATCAGAAATGGAAAAGAAATAACAATAAGCGACGTGGAGTTCCCACAAATAAGCTCACAAGGTGTCGCCTTTGGCTCTATGGATTTTTCCGTGTTTGAAGAAGAAAAGAGCTTTGGTGTTATATGCAAAAATGCTTATTTTTCAAGCTATTCTACTGTTAAAATGATATGGGACTCGCTGTTTGATTTAATGTCAGGCAGATATGGAATTGAAGCTGTATCCGGTCCCATTGGAGTTACCGGTGCTATAACCGATGCTGCAAAAACCAGCGCATACTCGCTTTTTTATATGATTGTTGTAATATCTATCAATTTAGGTATTTTCAATCTTTTACCAATACCTGCTTTGGATGGCGGAACACTTGTGTTTACGCTTATAGAAATGATATTTAGGAAGCCAATTCCGAGAAAAATAGAAAACGGCTTAAAGATTACCGGATTTGCGTTACTAATGCTTTTGGTTATTTTCGTAACCTTTAAGGATGTTTTCGGTCTCTTTGGCTAAGAGGAAATATGAATTATAATGACATAAGACGCAATACTCGTTGCGTTAAAATAAAGGATAAGGTCATTGGCGGTCAAAATGATATTTTTATTCAGTCAATGACAAATACTGACACATCTGACAAAGTGGCTACCTTGGACCAAATAAAGGCTCTTGAGGCGGCAGGATGCGACATAGTCAGAATTACTGTGCCAACTGTTGAAAGCGCTGAAACGATTTCATATATCAAGGAATCCGGCGTTAAAATCCCTGTAGTTGCCGACATTCACTTTGATTATAAGATTGCTCTTGAGTGTGCAAAGTTAGGCGTTGACAAAATAAGAATAAACCCCGGTAATATTGGTGAAGAATGGAAAATTAAAGAGGTTACAGATGCTTGTAAAGCTTTAGGTATTCCAATCAGAATTGGTGTTAACGGCGGTTCATTAGAAAAGCATATTTTAGAAAAGTATGGCTCACCAACGCCCGAAGCTTTGGCGGAAAGCGCGTTTTATCACGTTGAGCTTCTTGAAAAATTCGGGTTTTATGATACCGTTATTTCAGTAAAATCATCTAACGTTAAAAATATGATAGAAGCAAACAGGATAATTGCTTCAAAGTGCGATTATCCAATTCATTTAGGAGTAACCGAAGCAGGAGATTCATATAGCGGTCTTATAAAGAGCGCTGCGGGTATCGGCTCACTTCTTTGTGACGGCATTGGGGACACAATTCGTGTATCTCTTACCGCTAATCCTGTTGAGGAAATCAAGGCAGGAAAGGAGCTTCTTTCCTTGCTTGGCTTTTATAATAAAGGCTCGATACAGGTGGTTTCTTGCCCTACCTGTGGTAGAACAAAAATAGACTTAATTGAACTTTCCAAAAGCTTTAAGGATGCAATTTCTTGCATTAATACTAAAGGGAAAAATATCAAGGTTGCGCTCATGGGTTGTGTTGTAAACGGTCCCGGTGAGGCGAAGGAATGTGACGTTGGTATTGCTGGCGGTAAAGGCGAAGCGGTGCTTTTCCGTCATGGCAAAATAATTGGCAAGATTAACGAAAACGAAGTAATATCAACACTGATTAATGAAATACATAAGATAATTGAGGAAAAATAAGGAGTAATATGAACTTACTTGAAAGATTTCCAAAATATACTCCCTCTGCTGACATTTTACAGTATATGTATGCAGAGGTAGACAAGCTAAAGGTTGATAAGGAACAGAGAATGATGGAAGCGGTTATTACCTCTTCCATTATTATTCCTAAAGCCAAGCTTTATCAAATTGAATCGGAAATTAAAAACATACATAAATTAAATTATTTCAGAATAAATCCAAAATATCCGTCAGAGCTTTTCAGTAGCGATTATTTGGACGAATTAGTTTTGGAATCATATAGGCGAGGCATAGTTAGTAAAGGCTTTTTTG
>JAZSGX010000119.1:0-2410 GCA_045532975.1 Eubacteriales bacterium
GCTTACAAAGAGTGCTTCAATGCTTTCGTTCAAGGTTACTGTCTTACATATGGAGCAAGATTCTGTAATGCAAGCTACATCGAAATAACCCTTTTCGCCAAAGGCTGTAACCTTGGAAAGCTCGTGCTGTGGATTTTCAAGAAGCTCTACCATACCGCAGTTTCTACCACAACCGAATTGGCATTGGTTGAGAATCTCGCCCTGTGCATGTACACCGTCATAGAATACAACGCAAAGGTTGTTACCGTATGTCAAGCTATGCTTTGTAGTATCAATTTCGGTACCAACTGCGAAAATGTTTTCGCCTACATTTGTTTTTGCCGTTGTGCTGTTCTCGAAGAACTTATCGTAATCGTCACCACAGTAAACAATGTTTATCTTACAGCCGGTCTTATAGTAAATGCCGTCAAATTTAACGTTTGCATTGGCAACGTAAACTGTAATAGGAGCATTTGAAGGTCTATCCCACAAAAGGTTGCCAACCTCAAGCATACCGTCGCTTGCGCTGATAGGAAGTCTTAATTCAGTCACCTTGTTCTTACCCTCAATAAGGTTGCCCTTAAGCTCAGGCACATTAATGAACTCAAGACCCACGATTTCCTCAAGGTTTGGACAGCTTGTAAATGTGTGGTCACCAAGGTCTGTAATGCTTGGGCTAAGAATTACCTTTGAAATTTTTGTGGATGAAAATGTGCCGCCCTGGAAGGTAGTAAGCTTTGTGCACTTTGAAAAATCAAGCACGCCTGAAAGACCGCTACCTGCAAAGCTATTCTTACCTATGAATTCAAGAGTTACAGGCATTTCTCCCACATCTGTCAAGGAAGAACAGTTTCTAAATGTACCGTCACCATTTGCCTCAAAGGTAACAAGACCCTTTGGAAGTCTAACGTATGTAAGTGCTGAGCATCCAAAGAAGCTTTCTCCCATCCAAGTAACAGACGTATTTTCAAGATTATAAACGTGAGTTAAGGATTTGCAGTTATAGAATGCAGCCTTGCCAAGAGATTCAAGTGCGGAGGGAAGTGTAATGCTTACAATCGCAGTATTTTTAAAAGCGGAGCCGCCAATTGTCTTAACAGTGCTTGGAATGTAAACAGACTGAAGCGATGTACATCCGCTAAACAAAGAATTATCAATTTTAGTCAAGCCCTCGGGAAGAACAATCGAGCTTATTCCCGTAGCACCCGTAAAGGCTTCGTATCCTATGCTTGTAACATTTGCAGGAATAACGATTTCGCCTGTAATGGCAGTACCTCTAAACATACGGTGACCGATTGACGTAAGCTGGCTGTTTTCAGCAAATGTAATGGACTTAAAGGTTGCAACGTCCTCAACAAGCTGGTATCCTAAGGACTTAACAGCAGCGGGAACGTGCAAGGACTCAAGCTTCGTTAACAAAAACGCAGAATTTCCGATAAAGGTTGCTGTTTCAGGGATTGTTATTTGCGTAAGATTGGAGCAACCGTAGAACATGCTGCCACCGATACCTGCAAGCTTAACAAGAGTTACGTCTGTAAGAGATGAACACCCGCTAAATATAGAGGTGCCTATATTTTTCTCACCCGTGCCCTCAATTGTTACCTTTTGAAGACTCTTGCAATTCATAAACAAATTGTTTGCAAAGCGAACAATTTGCTCAGGCACAGTAATCTCAACAAAGCCACAGCCCTCAAAGGCATTATCCCATATTTCCACTGCGGTACCGAAGTCAACCGTCTTTAATGAAGACCAATTCTTGCAAAAACTGGTTGGGATGTTAACCGTTACATCTGTGTACGCAGGCATTTTAATTTCCGTTACGTTAACGAACGGCTGACTTGAAGCACCAAGCTGCTTAATGTAAGAGGTTCTACAGCCATACACCTCAGGCTCTGATAAGTCAAACTTTACAATCTTGGATTTGTCAACCAAGTTTATCTGCTCCGGCTCTGTAAAAAAGTCACGAGCAAGAGAAAGCCTTGGAGTGTAGTAGTCATAGTCATTCGTAGAATATACTGTGGTATATTGGGAATCTCCCTCAAGCATAACCTTGAACTCTATGTATTGTTCTGGTGTTTCCGCGCTAACTGATATTGCAAAAACGCACACTAAAAGTGACATTATTGCAAGTGCCAATAAAAATTTCTTTTTCATATTTTTCTCCTTGTGAAAATCACCAAAGCCACGCACGCGCGTGGCTTTGAATATTGTTTTGCATCTTTGACGAATTTTTTGTGTTACACCGCGGACGAGCAATGCTCGCCCCTACATTGCAATTAGAACAGGCCGGAAACGTCAACAGTTACCTGTGTTGCCTTAACCATAATTTCGTTACCGTCATTATCCTTAAGGCCTGTGCCTCTTGTTACATATGCGATTGCAACGGTTGATGCTTGAATTACGTCTGCAACCTCAACGCTTTCGTTTAAAT
>JAZSGX010000089.1:0-14755 GCA_045532975.1 Eubacteriales bacterium
GGGTGTTCAGCTGGGGTTGGCTCATCTCGACCATAAAAAGCACTATACCGTTTGGTATTGTGCTTTTTATTTTATCTGAGGGATGTGGATTAGACCTGTATTCAGGTTTCGATTGTATCAGAGATATGAAAAAGGGTCGGAAATGAATAGTCATTTTTCGCTTTTAGCCTAAAAGAAACCAAAAGGATCGGGCTTCCCTGCTCTATCCTTTTTTGTTTTATGGTCTTATTATTGTGAAATACATTTAGCTCCGACGATAATTTCTCCCCTCTCAACGTTTATACTGTCCGAATCAAGAAAATAATTTATTCTGTCGATAACAGCTATTGACAGTGTGTTGGCTCCATTCTTAAGACGGGTTCCGTTAACCTTTGCTTTAATTTCCAAAATAGGTGCAGGATTTGAGTTTAAACAGTCAGCGGTATATATTGCAGGCTGAGGATTTGGCCAGAAAATCTGTTTATCTGTATAGGTATAATCCTCTGAAAATTCCTCTATCTCCGCCTCATTTAAGAATATTTTAAATTTATCACAGGAGGATTTTGCGTTGGTTATAACAAATCTTACCTCCGCTTGTCTTCCCTGAAAATCTCCGCACACATCTATTTTTACGTCTAACGGTGTTTCATCGTTTGGAATAGGTGCAGGCAAGGGCGCAAAAGCATTATTTCCTCCGTAGCCCGTTAAAAACGGATAACCACCTCTACGTTCTGCAACATATTTTATTTCTTTATCCCCGGAATTTTCCTCATCTAAAAGATTATAAAAATCAGCATAATCTTGTCCAAGACAATTCAGTATTTCTTCAGGTGGAAGCAGTTTACTAAGCTCCTCATGGGGTGCAGGGGCGAAGTTAAATGCGACAATTCCGTCAACTCCCTTGCATATCCAATTAGATAACATTCCACGATAAAAATCTCTTGTCTGATTATGCTGTGCATCTGCCAAATGCCACGCATCCCAACAAGTATAGACTAAAGTATCTGTACCTTCTGTAATTTTTTTGTACCAATCAATATCGGGGTTAACCGTCCTTGAGCCTCCGATGACAAAGTCTGCCAATTTATTTTTAGCCCACTTTTCAACGTCAAAGCCATCTGCATGACAAGATTCTTTGTTTTCGGGCAGCTTTGCACCGACCGCAATCCCACGTCCAAGCTTATCCATATTATTCTTTAGCTTACTCATAAACTCCGTGGCACATTCTCGGTATTCCCATTGCTTACCAACAGGCAAGCAAGGAAGATGCCTTAAAAAGTCTATACAAATTCCGTCAAAGGAATATTCGGTCATAATTTTTGTTATATAATCAAGCTTGAATTCTTGAAGAGACGGCGATGCTAAATTCCATAACCCTTCTTGCCACCAGGTTTTAATAACCCAATCTTTATGCTTTTGCTTTATTTCATTTCTGCCTTTTTCAAGGTTTAACTCTACCTCTGAAAAGCGATGATTGTAATATGCTTTAATTCCACGCTTATGGCACTCATCTATAATGCGCCCCATAATATTTATGCCCTTGTCTTGGAATTTTTTATATATTTCGGTAGTGTTACAGGGACTTTCCAACGGGGTAAAGCAGTGTTGCTCCCAAAAAATCGCATCTGCCTTTACTCCCTTATTATCGACACAGTAAAAAAGCCATTTTATAAGCTTATCCTCCTGAATATTTGCAAGCTCTCCCATGTAAGGATCCATTTGAATTATAAACCTTGTTTGTTGCTTCAATTTCTTGCCCCCCTTTAATTAATTTTGTTTGCCAATTGACTGTTTTACCCTTTTTGCAACAAGGTAATACGTCATGCCGCAAATAAATAGCATAACCGTTGCGAAAATCAATACACCCGTATAGCCGATTGCGTTGTTAAGCGGTGTTATGATCAAGGTTGCAACCGCTTGCGCTCCTGTAAAGATAAGCATGCGAATAGACGTGTACGGACCGATTTGTTCTTGGGGAATAATTTCCGTAATAATGACAGGAATAGCAGTATCAATAACGAAACGAAAAAACGAAGCAATCGTAAAACAACAGAAAAAGCCAACAATTCCAAACTCAAGGGAAAGCGGAAAGCTTACGCATACGCCAAGGGTAGCAAATAAGAGCAAATTCTTCGTCGAATGTTTTTTATACGCAAATGCAAAAAACAGATTGCCCGCAAAAGTCGCTATTTGTAAAATCACATTCACATAGGAGGAAGTCGTTTCGTCTAAAATACTTGTAGAAATGGCGATTGTAGCGATTACGTTAAATACACCTACTGATAAACCGCGCACAAAATTAGGAATCAATAATATGTATGTGTTCTTGTTCTTGAACACTGCCATAACGTCGTTTTTTTCAATGTCTCTTTTACTGGGTTCTATTGTTTTCACGCGCATAGATGCACACACAATACTCGATAGGATAAAACATACTATTGCAATTACAAAAAAAGACGATGTTATTTTCATATACGAGAACTTTGATAAAAGAAGGGAATAAGCAAGCGACATCAAAAAAGATACGCCACCCGCAATAGCCGTACTGATGCCCGTCATTTTTCCATAGTCCTTCATATCAATCGTATAGTATGGCAAGCAATACGCAAGAATATTATATAGTCCAACACCTACATAGGATATGCCTGCAACAATAAATACGGTGATTACATAACCGTTTTTTATCAATTCAGGGTTTATAGCCCCCATTAAAAATACACCCGTTAATATGCTTAAGGATAAATGGGATATGCTCGCGATTGCCTTTACACGTTTTATTTTTCCCGATAAAAAGGTCAGAACGAGCATCATGGCAACTTGCATAATCTGCATTAACGAATTTAGAACGTAAACCTGCTCAGGGGAGAAACCAACTTGAAGCAAAAACGTTTGCATAATTGCTCCTGTGCAAAAGGTAAATCCTACGTTATAGATCGTTGTACAAATACAATATTTTTTTATGTTTGACATATATCCCTCAAATTAAAAACGGAAATTTTTATCTAAATATCTTCGCTTGATTGTACCGCGAAATATATCACATTTCAACATCATTGGTTTTAAAGGCTTTTCTTTGTAAGCCTGAACTCACCAAAGGGCAGACAACGGCTATCTTTACCTATAAAGACTTGGAAGTCGCCTTCCTCTGCGCCGTAGGTTAAGTCGCGTTTTACAAATTTCAGCATATTCTCATCAATTACGAATTCAACGGTTTTTTCTTCATTTGGCAAAAGCTCGATTTTTTCAAAGCCCTTTAACTCCTTGATCGGACGAACAAGAGAGCCAACCAAATCTCTTATGTATAGCTGTACAATTTCCTTTGCCTTAAAATTGCCGATGTTTTTAACCTTAACACTTGCCACTATACTGTCCCCACTCATCAAGTCACTACTGCTCAATTTAAAGTCACTATACTCAAAATCGGAATAAGATAAGCCATAGCCGAATGGGTAAAGCGGAGAATTGGGGCTGTCGATATAGCCACTTTCGTATAGTATTCTCTTGTTGTCATCTGTGCGTAGGTTTGCTGTGCGATGGTGATTATAATAAATCGGGCACTGTCCTTCATTTCGCGGGAAAGACATGGTAAGCTTTCCACAGGGTGAGCATTTGCCAAACAAAAGACGGGCAAGCGCATTCCCACCCTCTGTACCCGGAAAATACATATTAAGAATAGCGCCGACCTTATTTTCTACATCTGTTAGCACAAGAGGTCTGCCCGTGAATAAAACAAGTGCAGTATTTTTATTTACCTCAGAAACCCTTTCTATAAGCTCTTTTTGTACAGACGGTAGCGTCAGCCTTGCTTTTGAGTTTGATTCACCGCTGTCGGCTTGGTCCTCGCCTACACATAATATAACCGCATCAGCATTTTTCGCCAAAGCGACAGCCTTATCAATTCGAGAATAATCCTTATCTTCAATATCAAGTGTGCATCCAGTTTCGCATAAAACCTCTGCATTTGGCAAAAGTGACTTAACGCCCTCCAAAACCGTTACAGTTTCATCCTGTTTATATGCACACCACCAAGAACCGACTATTTTTTTGTTATCTGCGTGTGGACCGATTACCGCAACTCTTTTTACCTCGGAGTTAAATGGCAAAACACCCTCATTCTTTAGAAGCACTGCGCTTTCCTCGGCGCTTCTGCGAGCTATTTCTCTATGCTCAGGACAAGCAAGAATTTTCTTTGCTTCCCCAACATCAGCACTACCGTACGGATTTTCAAAAAGTCCAAGCTTTTCCTTTAAGCGTAAAACACGCATAACCGCCGTATCCACCTGCTCCATAGTTATTTTTCCATCATCCAAAAGCTTTTCTATATTGTTAATATAACAGGTAGAAACCATTTCCATATCAATATTAGCATTTATTGCCTCATATGTGGCTTGCTCCTTATTTTCGCAAAAGCCGTGAGATACAAGGTTTTCAATCGAGCCATAATCGCTTATGCAAACGCCGTCAAAGCCCCACTCGTTACGCAAAATATCCTTTAAAATAAAGGAATTTCCGTTTCCGGGAACACCGTTTATTACGTTTTGTGCCGGCATTGCTACCATAACGCCTGCATCCACGGCACTTTTATAAGGTGGCAAATAAACCTCACGCAAGGCACTCTCACTTATATCAGATGAGTCGTAATCCTTTCCGCTCATTGGCGCACTGTAGCCCGCAATATGCTTTAAGCTTGCACCAATGGTGTATTTTCCCCCATCGCCCTGAAATCCCAAAACGCTTTCTCTTGCCATTTCACAGGTCAAGTACGTATCCTCGCCACAGCTTTCCATACATCTGCCCCATCTTGCATCTCTTGATACGTCAAGCATAGGTCCAAAGGTTAGGTGTATTCCGTCTACGCTTGCTTCCTTTGCTGCCATAGCAGAGCATTCTCTTACAAGCTGTCTATCAAAGGAAGATACAAGCCCTAAATTTATAGGATAAATGGTACGATAACCGTGAATTACATCAAGCATAAATGCAAGAGGAATCTTGTTCTTGCTCTTTTCTAAAAATTCTTTTTGAATTGCTATGTTTCTCTCTGCTCCATAGGAATTATAAACCGAGGCAACCTCATATTTATAGCGGTTGTCAAATTGAAGGTAAAATTCAGGACCTGTAATTGGCATATTCTCGTCTGCCATAAAAATATTAGAGTTAACCTGTTGGAGCTGATAGCACTTTTCAGCTAAGGTCATTTTTTCAAGTAATGCGAGTAAATCCATATTTTCACTCCTAAAATAACAAATATTTTTCTTCATTATTCTTTAATTGCAATAGGCTACGTTTATTCTGTTGAATGCTAATGTATATTGGCTATTCTATGCTTTTGTTATGCTATATTGCCGCTTGCTCAGACGAGCATTGCTTATTTTGCAAAAAAGCTCACTTTCAACAAATTCATACTTGCGTGGCCCTCCATTGATATATCAAAGACAACGTCAAACTTTTCGCCTTCAACGTTTGTTGGTAGGATGTGGAAGATTTTTTCGATTACATCACCGTTGCAATTGCTTAACGGCACGGTGGTGACTTTTTCTTTTATTTCTACACCGTTTGGTGCATATGCGCGTATTGTGAGCCAATGTTGAATTTTTGCTTCTCCATTGTCGAAAATTTTCAATTTGACAGAGGTTTCCCTTCCGTTTTCAAAAAAGAAATCATTTTCATAAATCGCCTGCACTTTAAAAAGAGAAAATTCTTTGAAAACAGAATAATGAGGCAAGCTCATAAGCTCCGTTGTATTAAAGCACTCCTTTGCTCTGTTACCAAATGCGCCCTTGTAATAAACGTCCTCGGTATCCTTGCAATAAAAATCATCCTTAGGAAATACCTCTATGCCATTGTCCGTTATATCGTACATATCTACATTTAGCATTTTGGGAACGCAACGAATTATTTCATCTGCCAGCTCCTGTGTGGATTTAGGCAAGAAGAATGGAGTGTTCATGGTCATGGTAAAATCCAACGTATTCAGCGTTGCCGTAACGATTACATCGTTAATGGGCTTTATCCATTTTTCTGGGAGCTGAGAATTGCCGAGAATAATACCAAGTGTCGCTGCCAAGCTTCCTGCTGAGCAATCGGCATCCTCACCGCAGTTGACAGCAATAAGCATACTCTTGCCGAAATCCCCCTCTCCGTAAAGCAAGCCCATAATTGCAATTGCAATATTTTGCGGAGCATCAAAGCCTGCGGGCGAAGGCTTGTACTGTGTGAGCTTAATATCCTTTAACCTTGTGTGTTGGTAGGAAAATGCACCCGGTATTTCTTTAAAGATGATATCCCTTGCTTCCTCACAGGTCTTACCGTTCTCGTAGCAGTCAATAACCAATTTAATCCCTCTGTAAAGAGCACTCGTGTGAGGAATATAGCTAAGACCGATATCAATTAGCTTTTTAATATCGCTTTCCACAAAAGCGGCACTTTGCATAGCCGCCCAAAAGACCTCACCGTACGTCCCCTCGTCTGCGTGGTCAATTGAAGAATCAAAGTATGCGTAGCGAGTTGCAAGCTCAGGATGACCCGGGCAAAGGCACGCCCAAATCTCACTGCGAATAAATGAGCCGCAGCTATCCTTGTAGCTATTTGCGTGATATCCCGATATAGGTGTAGGAATACCGCGTCTTAAATTGGATTTGCCAAATCCGTATTCTGCCCAGCTTGGGTTAACGAAAATATTGTAGTATTCCGCCAAAATTTCCGCGTTCACGCACCGTCCAAATCGTCTTACCGCGTTTAGGGAAGAAATCTGCAAATCCAAGTCATCGTTTGGCTGAGGATTATTTACGATATTGGGTTGAATAAAATACTCAATGTCGAAAAAGCCGTTCTTGCCTTCAAGGGGAGCGCCAAGGGTTCCGCCTACATTCTTTCCGTTAAAGCATCCGAGTATCTTATCTCTTAAAATCTTTTGGTTCATAGTTACTCCTTTTTTAATATGTATTGCACATAGTTACGTTTCTTCTTGATTATATCACGAAAGCTCTACATATGTCAACGCAATTAGCTCCATAACGATTTATTTTTACATTCACACACAGCTTATTAATGAGCTATAATAAAATCTTGATTTCAAAGCATTTGGAAAGCGACTCGAAATTTATAATTTTTTATTGTCTTTAATTGAAAAAAACACATTGATGTGATACAATATAGTCAAAAAATAAGCTCCAAAGGAACCATCTTATGATAATAGAAAGCAAAAAATACAACGGACCCTGCTCCTGCGGTAAAAACCACAATATGACAACAGAGCTTTGTGTTATTGAGGCGGGGTGCTTACCCAAGATAAGCACTTATATTGAAAGCTGTGGCTTAAGCGGTTATTCCGTTGCCATATATGACGAGAATACATATCGTGCTACTTCTGGAATGCATCCTCAAGTAGCCGAAGAAATCGTACTATGCCCCGACGGGTTGCACGCAGACAATCACGGTGTCGCCCTTGCAATGGAACGCTTGCCCGACAAATGTGACTATTTAATTGCGGTAGGCTCAGGCACAGTTCACGATATAACGAGATACATTGCTTATAATAAAGGAATCCCCTTTGTTTCCTGCCCAACCGCTGCAAGCGTTGACGGCTTTTGCTCCTCCGTTGCCGCTATGACATGGGACGGCTTTAAGAAAACGTTCACCGCTGTTGCGCCTAAAATCGTTGTTGCCGACCTTGACATAATATCAAAAGCTCCTGCTTTTCTTACAAGCTCAGGCTTTGGTGATATGATAGGCAAATTTATTGCCTTAGCCGATTGGAAAATCGCACACGAATTGACAGGCGAATATTTTTGTCCTGTGATACACGATATGACACTAAATGCCACAAAAGCGGTCATGGAAAGCGCAGAAGCTATAAAAAACAACGATATTTCCGCTTTTGAAAAATTGATGTACGGACTTTTGATGTCAGGCCTTGCAATGCAATTACTCGGCAACTCACGTTGCGCCTCAGGTGCGGAGCATCACATCTCGCACCTTATAGAAATGCAACCCGACGGATTGGGCGTTTGCAGTGATGCTTTGCACGGTGAAAAGGTTGGCGTTGGCACCCTTATTGCTTCAAATGAATATCACAGAATAAAAAATAACCCTTCGCTTTTATGCGGTGCTTATTTACCTGCAAGCCATGATTATATTACCGATATGTTTGGCGAAAGACTTAAAGAGTCAATCATAAAAGAAAACGAAAACGACTGTGCTCTGGGCATAACCGAGCAAATTTTAACGAGTCGCCTTGAAAGAATACACGAAATTATCGAGTCCATTCCAACCTATGAGGAGCTTATAAAAATCTATAAAATCCTTGGGGCAAAAGCCTCTCTTACCGATATAGATGTTCCAGAGAAAAAGCTTTGCTCCTTGCTTGAATATTCTCCTTTGGTGCGAAACAGATTAACTCTTATGCGCTTACGCAGAATGTCTTTATAAACAAATTTATCATATTTTTTAAGGGATTACTTCACAAAAGGTAATCCCTTTTGTTTTTGGAAAATTTTGAGGTCAAGTTCACTCTGTCAATCAAAGAAAAACAGTTAAAAAATTTAATAATATTTGCCTTCGTAATTGACTTTATCTGCCCTTCGCGATATAATTAAGAAAAACGCTTTTGAGGTGGATTATGTTTTATACCTATTTAACGCAAAAAGAAGGGGAATACGGCATTGGCGTATGCTCAGAGCTTCTTTGCAAAAAGTTACCGATTGACCTTTGCTATTTTGAGGTGTTTTATAACAAAAACGAGGCAAAGCAGCGCGAAGCATTTCTAAAAAAATTGTCTTACGCAAGGCTTTCATCATTAATTAAGAGTAAGAAAACCAACGGCTTTACATGTCATAAAGAGGGTGAGCAAACGGTTATCAGCTTAAAAAACGGTATCTACAACCTGACAGGTGCAATTTCGGTTAAAGGCGAAAATATCACCATTCGCGGAGAAAAAAACACCGTTATACAGGGCTGTGCCAAAATTGACGGTTGGGTAGATGAAGGCAATGGAGTCTTTTCTGCGGTGACAGAATACGATGCCGACGCGCTATACATCGACGGTGAAAAATATCAAATGGCACGTTTTCCTAAATATAATCCTAATATAAAAATTTTCGGTGGATTTTCAAGAGACGTTTTGTCAAAGGCGAAGGCAGACGAGTGGAAAAATCCGAAGGGCGCATACATTCACGCAATGCACCTGCACAATTGGGGTGGCTACTCCTATGAGGTGACGGGCAAGGACGAAAACGGCAATCTTACCTATATTGGCGGATGGCAAAATAACAGGCAAATGGGTATGCACTCCGATTTTAAGTACATTGAAAACGTGCGTGAGGAGATGACTGAGCCGGGAGAATGGTATTACGACAAGGAAAACAAGCGTGTTTATGTGATTTTAAAGCCGGGACATAGCTTAGAAAGTACCGAAATTTGTGTAAACTCCAGCTTTTTCGTGTTTAAGGGGTGCAAAAACGTAAGCGTTAAAAATATTAAAATAAGACGTGCGAAAAGGACCTTTATGCTCAAATACGAATCGCTTTTACGCAGTGACTGGGCAATTTACAGAGGCGGTGCGATTTATTTTACAAATTCAAGCGACTGCTCAGTATCAAAATGCTCACTTTTTGACATTGGTACAAACGGTGTTTTTGTCGATGGTAAAAACAGCAGTATTTCCGTTTCAAAATGTCATTTTAAGGACCTTGGCGCAAGCGCAATTTGCTTTGTTGGTAAGCCAAGCTCGGTAAGAAGCCCTTTATTTGATGCTACAAAGAGCCAAAGCTTTTTTGATATAGACAAAAAAAGAGGTCCTAAGAGTAACGAATATCCAAGAGAATGTACTGTTGAAAATTGCTTGATTGAGCGTGTTGGCGTGGTTGAAAAGCAGGCGACAGGCGTTGAAATTTCAATGTCTTACGGTATTAGCGTTATCAACACAAGCATTTACGACGCCTCCCGTGCAGGCATAAATATTTCCGAGGGTACATTTGGCGGCCACTTAATTGACGGCTGTGATGTATTTGACACGGTTAAGGAAACGGGTGACCACGGCAGCTTTAACTCCTGGGGTAGGGACAGATATTGGCATTTAAGTGACATTTCAGACAAGGAAATTTCAAAATATGTAAAGCTTGACTGTATGAGTAAGACAATTATAAGAAATTCGAGATTCCGTTGTGACAGAGGATGGGATATTGACCTTGACGACGGCTCATCATATTATGAAATTTACAATAATTTATGCCTAAACGGCGGCATAAAGCTGCGTGAGGGCTTCTTCAGATATGTTCATAACAATATAACGGTAAACAACTCCATACATATGCACGTTTGGTATGAAAATAGTGGAGACATGGTTGAAAACAATATTGTTTTCACAGAATATCAGCCGATTTTGATGGAGCACGGATTTGGCAAAAGCATTGATTTCAACGTTTTACATTCCAAGAATACAAAGGGTATCAAAAAAGCGCCCGAGCTTGAAAAAATCACAGGTATGGACAAGGGCTCCATTAAAACAAAATGTATTTTCAAGGATGCAAGACGCGGGGACTACCGACTGATTTCTCCTGAAATCAGTGGCTTTGAAAGCTTCCCCTGTGAGTTTGGTGTAAGATATGAGCCACTAAAAAAGCTTGCCAAAACACCTACTTTACCTAAAATCAATCAAAACCAAAAAAAGAACAAGTCTAATATTGTTACTCTGTTTGATATGAAGCTTAAAAATATCGAAACCGACGGTGAGATGTCGGCATTTGCAACTGCGGGTCATAACGGTGTGCTTGTTTGCGACGTTGACCAATTTGCAAGAGCATCAGCAAAGGGTATTTTGCCTTGTGACGTAATCGTTGGTATTGGCGATAAAGAAGTAAACTCCCTTGCCGACCTTGAAGGAATAACAAAGAACGACTTTCTTTCATCCAAAATTACCGTTTGGCGCGCACCCTTGCGTATTACTTTAAATTGAACTAAAATTCAAAAGGTGAAGTAATGGAATTTTCCACATTTCAATCCTTATTGTATTAGCACTACAAAAGCGCTTCATCATGAAGCGCTTTTGTTTTATTAATTGAATACGGTTTTGTTGACTACTGTACAGATTTCGGTGATTGTTTCAAGATCAAGCTCACCAAAGGGTAGCGGTTCAACAGGTTTGTCTGTAAGGGTAGCAAGCCAAACAAGAGCTATGGCGTATCTGCCTGTGACTGACATATGGAAGCCATCACGGCATAGAGACTCTCCACCGTTTTTGTAGTCGAATTTCGACACATTTTCACGCAACGCTTGAATAACATCACCCGACTTAATGAGCGTTGCTCCAATTTCATTAGCAATTCTCTCTGTGGTTTTGCAAATTGATTGGTACATCTTTTGCTGGTCACAATCGTATTTAGGAAAATCCCCGTGTGTTGAGTCTATTTCATACGCCCAAGTACGGTGCAAACACAAGCGCGCATTGGGTTGATGCTTGCGCACAAAGGAAATTATATTGTCAAGATACGGCTGATATGTTTCATACTGACCCGAAAAGCCGCTTACCTGCTGTAAGGTGATAGCGTCAAATTGCTCGCTTTTTAAAATCTCCTCAATGGTAACAAGCTCCTTGTCCCATCCCTCGCCACCATTTACATTATGCAAATAATTTGCGTTGCATTTTTCTATGTTTTCCCAGTGAGCTTGAAGACTGCAGCCACCGATTGCCAAATTAACCGTTTCCAAATCTATGCTTCTTTGCTCCGCAAGAGCGCGTAAGTACACATGCGCATCCTCGGAAAAGCTATTGCCTATTGATAAAATTTTCATATTTCGCCTCTTATGTTTTTTCTAAATTATATCATCTTTTCTTCCGTTTTACAAGTTATAACTGCAACTCCATATCACATTTATGCACAAATAAAGATTTGCTCCTTCCATTTTTCAATCCTATCATTACCAAAAGCCCCCTGCGGCAGTTACTCCGCAGGGGGCTTTCAAATCGTCAAAACAGTTCTTTGGAAAACATAACCCCTTTTACATCAATACCCTCAAGCAAGGCTTTGAATTCTTCAGTGCAGAAGAGGAACGCATATGGCAAATCCGATATTCCAAATAAAGGATTTTTTATCTCTTCCTTGAACACTATTTTATTGAAAAACATTATTCTGCCACTTGATACAAAGCGTTGATACCTTGACCTTTCGTAATCAATTAAGTCCTGTCTTCCCAAAACGTTGAAAACGTAGTATTCAAGATTTTCCTCACCAACCGTACAGGGCAAGAACTCCACAAAGCCACAGCAAATCTCCTTTATTGCCTCATACACTCTACGGCTGCAAATAGGAATATAATCTATGCTTATTTCGGGAATTGGTCGAGTATCGTCTTTCAAGGTCAAATCAAAATGCAAACCTTTCCAATTTTCAATATGACTCCTTCCGTCAAAGGTTTCACCCAACTCTATGCTGTTATTGGTGGGTAAAAGATTAGCATAATTTTCGGAATCACTCTTAATTCTGTAATACATAAATCCTCCTTTATGGCATAAACGTGCCATCCGCCAATGATTGCTTAATGTAGCTAAGAACCTCTATTCCCTCTTGCTTATTTGTAGCGTGTCTTAGCAAATCATAAACCTTGTCAATTTCACCGCGGCGGTAAGCAAGCTGTGCCTCAAAAAGAGCGTGTGCCTCAGGGCGGTTAGCCTTACGGGAATCGAACCCATTTGGTTTAAAACGGAAAATAGCTTGCCTTACTGTGTTAAAAAAGTTTGACAATTCTTTAATTGCCTGCACTTTTTTGCCTAGTAATCCAACCTATTTTCTCGTTTGAAACTGCTCGCATCTCCGAACGAATAAATCCGTAGAGGATTTTTTCGAGCTTTGGTGCAGACAGTTAAAAAACTTTCAAATCAAAGGTCGGACAAAGGCTCACGGATTTATCGTTCCGAGACAAAAGGGTTCGATTCCCGTAAGGCTAACAAGCATTTCAGCGCATTTTTCAGCGCTTCCCGCTTCATTATACAAATTTGTCATATCAAGAAAGGGACTGCGCTTGGGCATAGGCATTTTTCTTCCTCAGGTCTGTAAGACCGCAGACCTTGGTATCATCCATGACTTGCCAAATCGATAAGCACCCTGTTCGCCTTGACGAATATCTACATTAATTGTATGTTTTTTATTCCCTTGTCAATATACAATAACAAATCCGCAACAGCTTAACCCTGTTGCGGATTTTGATTATAAAAATTTTGCAAATACCTCGTCGACATATTTTATGTCCTTTTCAGCCATTAGGTGCTTATATTTGGCGTAGTAAGCCTTCAAGGCTTCCTTGTTAATTTCCTTTGGTGTTTCGCTGACACGTCTTTCAAAGTTGCCGTGAGTTATGTCCTCAATAGCCTCATTTGGTATGCAAAGTCCGGATTCATAGCGGTCCGCCACTGCTTTTACAACGTCCGGGCTTGATATAAATCTATATACTCTATCAGCAAGCCACTTGCTGCACTCCGTCGGTCTTGGGAAGTACGCATCTGTGCCAAACAAAATTCTCTTGGAATACTTTGTGAAAAATTCCTTGAAAAACTCCTTATTTTCATAAAAGGAAAGATACATCTCCCAGCCGGGAGTTAAGTCAACACACATATTGGGGTATTTTTCAAACAGCTCCTCCAAATCCCTTGGATGCTCGGACTTAAAGAAAAAGTGAGCAAAGGTAACCTTTAAATCAGGGTGATTTTCGAGGATTTGATATGCCTGTCTATATAGCTCCTCGTGGGTGGCGTAGGTGCCGTCACAGTAATCGTTGCAGTTGCCCTCACTTGACCAAAATTCCTTTGGGTCATTAACATGGAAAACGATGTGTGTACCTCTTTTTTCCGCCTCCGCAAAGAATTTGTCAAACTCGGGGTGCAACAGATTTTTACCGATTGTCTTGTGCATTGTGGGCTTACCCTCAATCATTTTAATACCGTCAAAGCCGATAGTTTCAAGCTCATCAAGCTGAGTTTTGAAATCCATACCCTCAGCCAGCCTTTCGCCCATAGGATACCTATCGTACAAAAGTCCTGCGTGGGCAAAGGTGTCCTTGTTTATCAGCTTGTATATAGCGCACATTAAATTGCTTGTCACGTCCGTACCGTAGCCCGATGGCAGAGCGCACAGGTTTATACCCGCAAGCCCCATTTCTTCTCTATACTCCTCAAAGCAATGGAAAAAGTCAACCCCGTTTTCGTCCTTCCAGTCATAAAAATGTAAGTGACCGTCTATTACCTTATGCTTCACTCTTGGAAATTCATTACTCATTTTCTAATCCTCGACAATTTATATTATTATACCCATCTCAACGCCAATCGGCAGGTTATGTCATCAATATAACATATTTTTATAACCAATTCAATGCTTTTTCAATTTTTTATAGCCATTTCTTCATTATAAATTTTTAAGAGCTTTTCGTAGCATTCATATGGTGCTTTTGCATCGTTCAAATCCCCGTCAGACTTCATTGTACCGTGAAAATCACTGCCTCCCGATGCAATCAAATTATACTTTTGGCAAAGGGCGTGCAAATAGCTTTTCTGCTCCTCGTTGAATTTAGGGTAATAGACCTCCATACCGCACAGACCGTTTCTTATGGCTTTAGGGAGCAGTCTTTCCAGCTCCTCCTTTGTTAGCCACTCCCAACCCTAGTTGAACTCGATTTGGAGCGACAAATAAAACCATATACTGCACTAAAAAACCTTGCTGATTTCTTAATCACCTGCGATTTTTTAATTTGTATATGTCCTTATTTGTTCGCTCGAAATTTGTGAAGCAAT
>JAZSGX010000109.1:0-19166 GCA_045532975.1 Eubacteriales bacterium
GTTGATGACACCTCCTCAGTCGCTTTCAGCGACAGCTCCCCCCACAGGGGAAGCCAAACATAAGGATAATCTACTAACTTGCCTTCCCCAGAGGGCAAGGGGACAATACTGCGGTAACAACCAGTTTGCCTTCTCCAGTACAAGGGGGACCGCTTTGCGGTGGATGAGGTGACAATTCCGCATTGTGCATTTACAGCATTTCCTTCGTCATCGAAGAAATCACTGTATTTCATTCCCTCGCGAGCCAAAATACGTGTTCTTATCTCCCTCAATGCTCGCTTGTTCTCCCTTTCACAAAAGGAGTCAAGCTTGTCTATGTATGGGGAAATTTCCTCAACGGTTTTTGCGTGCAGCTCATTTGTGGCAACGGTTCGTTCATCCTCATCCCCTCGGCGCACTCCGATTGAACGAAAAACTCCGTTTATCATAATGCCCACAATTAAGCTAAGCACACCGGCGCCGATTATTTCATAAACCGTCTTGCCGCTTTTTGAAATATTGATTAAGGAGCTTGCCACATATACAAGGGATATTAATACAACTACTATGTACCCTGCGTTTTTATAAAACATTTCCGTAAAATTGTTCTTTTTCATATTTTGTTTTCTCCTTAGTGATATTACCAGCTTCGCTTGTAGTGATATTCTTCTTCGAAGAGTGATATTACTCGCTTTGCTCGTAGTGATATTCTATTTGCTTTAAGCTTGGCGTAGCCAAATATCACTGCGTTAGCAATATCACTGAGCTTGCTCAATATAACTTGCGAAGCAAATAGAGTTGAAAACCACATTTGTGGTTTTCATACCCTACCGTTCAAAATCCTTTCAATTTGATTAGCCGTTCTTTCGGCGGATTTTTGAAGTAGCCTTTCTTCCTTTGCCTTTTTAATAAAATGCTGACATATCATATCAAGCACCTCACCAACCAGGGCAAGAAAGGAAAACACAAGCAAATCATCAAGCACCCTTTCCAAAAGGTAGCACATCACCATAACAAAGGCAAAAAGCACAGCTCTTGACGGCATTTTCAGCTTTCCCATCACCTTTAACAGCACAATTACGCACAAAGCAACAAGCCCCACGCTTAATCGTACCCTGTCGGAAACAGTTACAAAATACCTGTCCGCATTTGCAAAAAAGTAAATTGCCACAGGGAGAATACTCACAACAAAGGAAAGAATGTACAAAAGTGGCATTTTAAATCTGCTCATCGCTTTTCTCCCCTTTGTCTCCCACCGTTGTAACGGTCGTATTTAAGCCTCCATCGGTGGAGGGAGGGGGACCGCTTGCGGTGGAAGGAGCGTTTTTTAATTTTGCATTTTCAAGCAGTATGCTCATCTTCTTTCCTTTTCCGCTTTTTATAACCTCGCTGTTTGCAGAAAAGCCAAGGGCTAAAATTTCACTGTTCAAGCGGCACTCCTGTGCAAGCTCTGTCAGCTCTTCCTTTAATTTTGGTACATCGCTGACAAGCTCAGTGAGCTCCTGTGCCTTTTCGCTCAGCATTTCCATTCCGCACTCAAAAAAGACTGCCCTTTCCTTTGCCTCATCCTTAAATGCATCCTTTGTGTCCTTGAGCGCCTTTAAGCTCTTTGCAATAGTGCCAAGAGTGGCTATAAATGCAAGAGCCGACGTAAGCACCGCCACAGCCACAGGCACAATCTTGTCCATTATGTAGGCTTTGATGTCAATTCCGCCCTCTGCCGTAGGGGTCGTATTTAAGCCTCCATCTTTGAGGGAGGTGTCAACGCAGTTGACGGAAGGAGTTTCCGACGACCCGTTTCTCGGCGCCCCGACATCCCGCCCTTCATCCTGCGCAAAGCAACCAACACTCAAGCACAGGCAAAGCACCAAAGCAAGCGCTATAAACAATACTTTTTTCATCTTTCCTTTTCCTCCGCCTTAACTCGTTCTACAAAATCGTTATATTCCCTATATTCCTCAGGCTTCGTATCTCTCTGTCTAAGGATTGCAAGCTCATCATCCACGGAATAAACCGCCCTTATTCTGTTAATAACCCTGTCCTTATATGGCAAAGGGTCGACCTCAAACAACGGTTCATAATCCGCCTCTGTCTGCGGTACGCATTTTCCGTTTACATACTTTACCATTACTCATTAACTCCTTCCGTTACATATACTTTGATTTTAGTTCCGGCAACAAAGTTCGTTGCCGCATCTGTAATTATCAAAAACCTTAGGGATGATGGATACCTTTCTGCACCTTCCCTTCGCTGAGTTCTTGAAATCTTACACACTCTATTAGCTTCTGACTCTCCGTAAAGGTTACTTATCGGTTTTTCGGGATAAACCGTTAACCACTCTCTTTCAACTATTTCTTTTGTATGAAAATAAAAATATTTCACCGCGGTTGTAGGCGATTCCATTCTGTTGAAAAACAGATAGTTTTGGCGAGAGTCTAATGTGCGTGCCCCAAACGGTGTATTAGTTGCTTCTTTATCGCAAAGAACTTCGCACATAACATAAGCCTCCTTGTAAGGCTTGTCAAGGTACACATCTATGGCATTTGTTGGAGTGTCTCCCTCTTTGATTTCATAAGTATAAACAAGTTTCATTTCTTTTTTTGTGAAGCAATATCGGAAAGCTCCTCTTTGGTGGCAAAAGCGCTTGTATCTATTCCGCTTTCAATTGCCATTATTGCCCGGTCATTCTCAACCAGACGATATACCTGTCCCACCTGCGCCGCCTCCGGTATGCTGTTCTTATCATTCCAGCTGACATCTGTAATAGACGCGCTTGACAGGCTTGAATCAAAATTTACCACAACAAAATCAGGAACGTTTTTGTCTGTTACTAAAATATGGTCGCCGGGGCTCATTCCCTCTTCAAAAAACATCTCAGCAATCACCGACAAAAAGTTAGATACCACATATACCCTTTTCCTGCCAAGCACTAATTCATAGGCTCTATTTGCTTTTTCCATAGCCGACTCCGCGCTGTCCTTCGCTTCGTTTATTTGATTTGTCGCATCGCTCATTTGAGAAGCAAGCTCATCTTTGGTTGTGAAGACACTTGTGTCTATGTTCGTGCTGCTTTCAATAGCAACGAAGCCGATGTACTTACCGTTTTCACCCACGTCAAGCCTGTACTTTCCGCCGGGCACAATTTCCGGAAGTGTGTTTTCTTCAATTTGCGAATGTGCTACAATCGTTGCCCCCTGCAACGGCTCAGCGCTCTTGAACACTATTAAATCCGGCACACCCTTAGCGCCGATTACAATCATATCTCCGTCATTCAAGCTTTCGCTATCGTAACACAAATGTAAAAATGCAAATTGCATAGTCTGCTCATAATGTACCGCTCGTTTCCCGCTTGCCACATTGTAAGCTGACTGCGCCATCTCCATAGCCGACTCCGCGCTGCCCTTGGCTTCGTTTATTTGAGAAGTAAGCTCCTCTTTGGTAGCAAAAACACTTGTGTCAATTCCGCTTTCAATACCAATCAAGGAAAAGCCGTTCAAGAAAGCATAGGCTGTACCTTCTTTTATTTCCACATCCAAATAATTTTCTGCGGTAACCGATACGTACCCGTTTGGTGGAATTTTAACGTCATCGGGACTACTGCTGACAATAAAATCCGGAAAGCCCTTTTCTGTTATCAGTATAAAATCTCCCACCCTTAAATTGTTCGCCTCGTTATTCAGCGAATTAAGAATATCCCCAAAAAGGTGACGTACGTTACCCCATACATAGACCTTGCTTTTCCCGCTTGCCAAATTATAAGCTTGAGTTGCCTTTGACATAGCAGATACAATGTCTGCGCCAAGAGTATTGATTGCCTCCCATATTTCGTCAACCATTTTTTCATTCGCTATTTCCGAAAGCTCAACATCCTTCATTTTAAAGTTTAGCTTTTCTACCAAAACAGGAATGAAATCGTAGAAATATTTTTTTGTCTGCTCCCCACTCATTCCGTTTTTTGACGGTGCCAAGCTAAGGGCGTAGGGGGAGTGCAATAAAATTTGATTAATTTCTTCCTTTGTAATAATATATTTATCGCTCATTTTTATCTCCTTTATATATTAAAGTAACGCTGTCAATTCCAAAATCCTTACCCTCTTTAGAGCGCACCCAAATTCTGACAAAATCCACGTTTCGCTCAAGGCACTTGATTTTTACAGCCTGCTTAAACCTGGAATTAAAGCCTATATCACCAAAATCAAGAGCGTTAAAATCAATGCTTGCTCCAACGCAAATGCTTTTCAACGATGCGCCCAAGCCTGTTTCGTAGCCTACGTCAATAATGCCCCTTGTATCCTCGGACGGATTTATCAAAATGCCACAAAGATTTCCCTTTCTCAAGCCGCCAATGTTAACCACGGGTGTGTATATTTCGCACTCTATTTCAAAAGAGGATTTTAAAATCACCTTGTCAATGCTGACGTCATAAAGCTTTACGCGTCTTTTGTCAAGAAAAAGCTGCATAGCACCGTTTTCTTTTTTCAAAGTATATTCGGTACTTTCATCCATCTTAATGTACAAGGCAAGCGTGCTGTTTGCACCCAAGCCTAAATTACCGCAATATACAGTGCACCTCGAAGGACGCACGTCAAGCAGCTCACCCTCATAAACAACGTACCCCTGCTCGTCAATTAAAATAGCCTCGTCCCCTTGATGAATGTCCACACAGCCATCGTTTCCAAAAACAACACTTTCCGGGATTTTTATAAGCTCGCTTTCCCTGTCATACTCACCGGATGCAGCTAAAACATATCGCTCGCCTAAGCTGATTTTATCCCCATCGGAAACACCGATTCTATAATTGAAAACAACGCTTGTAAATTCTCCCTGTGAAAAAGCAAAGTCCATACCTTCGGATGACAAAATAACGTCCTGCCTGTCTGTATGTCCGTTATCAAACACAGCCACATCTCCGTTTTCTCTGCCCATATAAAGAGA
This sequence comes from Eubacteriales bacterium, assembly GCA_045532975.1. Lineage (GTDB taxonomy): Bacteria > Bacillota > Clostridia > Oscillospirales > CAG-272 > RGIG2000. Next base: position 4,915 of record JAZSGX010000109.1, read on the forward strand.
GTCATTTATTGACGCCGCAGCTATGGCGGGACAGTTATCAAAAATCCACCAGTCATACTCCTCCCTTGTGTCGGATATGTTGGGCTGAGCAACGTATGCCTTTCCGTTTACAAAAAGATAATACGTCTCTTTATGTACACAGGCACAAGCGTTTTTAAGATATTCAAAGGGAATAGCATCAAGCTCCCTTTGAATATCTCGGCTTCTGTTATTCAAATGAGTGTAAACGTAGCTCTTGCTCTGCGTATCCTTGATGCCATATACACCGTCGCGGTTAAGCATAAGACACTCCTCGCCGAAGCGTATGGCAGCAAAGGGATTGACGCTGCCTTGAATTTTAGAGCCCAAGAAAAGCTCCGACGCGCTATCTGTTAGCCTCAGCACATAAAAGCTGTTATCCTTATATAGTGCCAAGGAGCTTTGCGCCATAGGAAGCATTGCACAAATTTTTTCCGTATAGTCCCCAACGGTTATTACCCTTTCCCTCGGAAAATAAAACGCCCCATCCTTTTCAGAAAGGAAAAACAGCTTGCTTGTACCGCAGGCAAGCGCCATTACACTCTCTCCGCCTAACATCGCCTCCGACATTATCTGGGCTTGGTTCAATTCATCCGTAAGCTCAGCGTCCTCGTAAAATGTTGCGGTTATATTGTCAACCCCCGTTTCGTAGGACGGCGCTTCAAAGTTGAGAAAAAGCTCTTTTCCGTCTTTTATACAACACTTAAACTCTACCCCCTCAACGGTTACGGGATTACCGTGTGCATCTAACGGAGTATGGCTGACCGTAATGAGACCATCCCCAAGACTTTCCGTATAAAATTCAAGATAAATCACGGTATTTATTTCTTTGCCCTGACTGTCAACTCCCACATAGGACGTCATTAAATCGTGGACAATATCATGGCTTGTCCTTACACGAATTGCTACGCACAAGCCAAAGGGCTTTCCGTATCGCACCCTTGTGTCAAGTAAAAAGCTATGACTCCCCGTATCATTTTTTACTCCGCGAAGCTTGTTGATTCTTTTACCGCTTATAAGGTTAGGCGACTGCCCAACCGTATATGGTGAGTCAAATTGCTTATCGCAAATGCCAAGGGCGGTAGTAGGCGTATAAGCAAGAGCGTTTTCATACGCATTTTTTACGCTTTGACCGTCATAAAATAAAAGCTGTCCCATACCGCAAAGCCACAAAACGCCTCCATACATATAACCGCTACTCCTTTGATTTTTCAGCGCAACCCCTGTTTCCAAGGGGATTTTCTTAACCGTCTCAAAATCATAGCTGCACTCAAAAAGGCTTGTATCTGCGTGCACAACAATGCTTGATTTTTCTCTCCCCCTGTACTCATAAATTCCATTTATGCTGTGAGGCTTATAATATGAATCGCGAAAATTATAAAGGACTCTCCAGCCATCTCGCTTTCTTGCAAAGCCATTTTTTCGTATCATATTTTTAGCGTAGCTTAATTTTTCCCCGTCCTCACTGTCAAGCATAATGCCCCTGTTGGTTTTGGCTGTGTAGACTTTATTTTTCTCCATTTCAGCCCTCCATAGAATAAATAATTTGAAAGCATTGGTGACAGGGAGCCGCAATTTTTTCACAAGCATCAAGACACCTGTAAAACTCTTCCTTAGCTTCCCTTGCCCTTTGGCTATCCTCTCCGCTAATCAGCTCTGCCATTACGAAATACGGGATTGCCTCGTGCACGCCTGCTGGCAAATCAATTTCCAAGGAGTCCTTAGTTGTTCTTGTGACTCTTGGAATTTTGGTGTAGTAAACAAGAGTGTAAACGTCACCTGCAAGGTCGGTATATATCTTATTCCCAAAAGCTTCAAAGCTACAAGCATATGTTTTCTCCCTCTTGTGACACAATAGCTTGTCGATTTTTAAAAAATCATCGGGTGCATCTATCACCACACGCCCATCCTTCGTTTTTTGGCAAAGGCTGTACGCCTTATCAACGCACTTGATAACACTCAATCCCTTTGCCTCTATTTGTGAAAAAGCCCTGTTGATTGCACCAACAGAGGCTTCAAGAAAGCCACTGAAGTTGTGATTTTGCTTTAGCTCGTAAACAGCGTTTTCTACACCTCTTTCAGTGGTATCATCGTATTTGACGCTTTCATCAGGATAGAGTAACGAAAGCGCTTGTATTTTGATTTCTCCTAAGTTCATTACTTATCACTCCTTTGATAAATTACATTTTGAAGAATTTTTCAATATCTATTACCTTCTTTTCCTCTTCTTCAAAGCCATCCTTTAGCTTATTTCCCGTAGTGTCTCTTAAAAATACAGCCGCCTGAGTGTCTCCGTTGGCTGCCTTTAAAACCTGTGCTATCAGGACTGCCTCCTGATAGGTGATTTTGTCGCCAAGAGGCGTTTTTTTCACCGCCTCGGCAACAGTTTGGGGAGAAATCACCATGGAAAGAATAGAATCCAAAGCTTTTTTGAATCTCTCATTCTTGCGTTTTATGGGACGTCCTCTTTTTGTAGCTACACATTTTTGCAAGACCCCGTTTTCTTTCTCTGTCTCCTTGTCGCATTCTTCTTGGCTAAAATTACTGTTATCGGGTGTTAGGGCCCCGTTCCCTTCCTTAATAAGTGCTTCAAGGGTCAGTGGTTGTTTTTTCTTTGCCATGGTTTTCTCCTTTCTTTTCGCTTCCTTTGAGAAGCGAATTTGACATCTTTTTGCTTTCACAAACGCCGTGTCATTCGTTCCCCGTGATTTAATTATGACAGAAAAAAGCGCCCACAGATGCCCCTCTTTTTTAAGTCGAAAAATTTTTGTCGAATTATGTCGCATTTCGTCTAAGCCCATTGACATTAATATAAGGAATGCTTTATAATATAGTTGTTATAAAACAAAAAAGCCTCGCTTTTCGGCAAGGCTGAATTAAGGAGATATTATGAAAAAAGTAGTTTTGTTAGGAGATTCAATTCGTTTGTGGGGTTACGGTACAAAGGTGCCATCTCTTTTGGGTGATGGTTATGAGGTTTGCCAGCCCGAGGACAACTGTCGCTTTGCAAAATATACCTTGCGCGGTATTTTTGACTGGCAAGACATTATCAAGGGCGCTGACGTAATTCACTGGAATAACGGTCTTTGGGATTGCACTGAAATTTTTGATGACGGTCTTTTCACAAGCGAGGAAGAATACATCGAAAATATGGTTCGTATCGCCACACTTCTCAAAAAGGTAACACCAAACGTAATCTTTGCAACAACCACCCCTGTATGGGACGAGTTCGAATGGACACACAACGACAAAATTGAGCGCTTTAACGAAATTATCGTGCCTCGCCTAAAGGAAATGGGCATTAAAATTAATGACCTACACTCTGCAGTTGTTAAGGACGTTCACAAATACATTAAGGAATGTGACAAAATCCACCTCTCCGAGGCTGGTATTGATTTGTGCGCTGACTTGGTAGTTAAAGCAATCAAGGAATTTGAATAATAAAAAGCGCCCGTTTGGGCGCTTTTTGTTTATCTGTTAAGGTCTTCTACGAAAAGCTCACGTACAGCGTTAGGGTCTTCCTTTGGCGCTGGGTTATACTTTTCCTTTAAGAACTTTGTTGCAACCTGTGGGAAGAGCGCATAGGACAATACGTCCTCGTCGCACTGTGCAAGCTCACCTGCCTCGGCTCTGTACTTTTCAAGCTCAGGCTCAATTAAGTCAGCAGGACGGCAATCAATAACAGTCTCGTCACCGATAGCCTTACGTCTTACCTCCTCGTTAACCTCGCCCGGAACACGTCCGTACTCGCCCTTTAAGAGTCCTTTAGACTCCTTTGTAACCATCTTGTATCTCTCGCCTGTCAACACATTAAACACAGCCTGAGAGCCGACAATTTGGCTTGTTGGAGTTACAAGTGGTGGATAACCGAAGTCTTTTCTAACTCTCGGCACCTCAGCAAGCACCTCGTAGTACTTATCCTCCGCCTTAGCCTGCTTAAGCTGAGAAATAAGGTTGGAAAGCATACCGCCCGGTACTTGGTAAAGCAAGGTGTTAGGGTCAACGTTCAACACCTTAGGGTCAAGGCTGCCCTGCTCCTTGAGCTTCTTTGCAACGTCACGGAAATGAGCCGCCGCACCATTTAAGTCAGAGAGCTTAATGCCAGTGTCGTACTCTGTACCCATCAAGGTAGCAACCATAGCCTCAGTTGAAGGCTGTGATGTACCGTTAGCAAGTGGGGACAAAGCAGTATCAATAATATCAACACCTGCTTGAATAGCCATCAAGTATGTCATATCGCCTGTACCTGTGGTGTTATGTGTGTGTAAGTGAATAGGAACCTTAATTTCCTTCTTCAAAGCGGAAACAAGCTCATAAGCTGTGTAAGGCAACAAGAGGTTAGCCATATCCTTGATACAAATAGTATCAGCGCCTCTGTTTTCAAGCTCCTTTGCAAGCTTAACAAAATACTCAAGGTTGTGAACAGGGCTTTCTGTGTAAGAAATAGCCGCCTCACAGTGTCCACCATACTTCTTTGTAGCCTTCATAGCTGTTTCAATATTTCTAACGTCGTTCAAGGCGTCAAAAATACGGATAACGTCAATACCGTTGTTAATGGACTTCTTTACAAACTCCTCAACAACATCGTCTGCGTAGTGCTTGTAACCGAGAAGGTTCTGACCGCGCAAGAGCATTTGGAGTCTTGTGTTAGGCATAGCCTTACGAAGAGCGCGGAGTCTGTCCCAAGGGTCTTCACCGAGGAAACGCATACAGGAGTCAAAGGTAGCACCGCCCCAACATTCAAGGGACCAATAGCCAACCTTGTCAAGCTCTTTACAAGCAGGAAGCATATCCTCAATTCTCATACGCGTTGCCGCCTGTGACTGGTGAGCATCACGCAAAATTGTATCAGTAATAAAAACTTTCTTAGCCATTTTAATACCTCATTTCAAATTAGCAAAGTGCGATAAGCACACCTGCCGCAATAGCAGAGCCGATAACGCCCGCTACGTTTGGACCCATTGCGTGCATAAGCAAGAAGTTGGATGGGTTTTCCTCCTGACCAACCTTTTGTGAAACACGCGCCGCCATAGGAACAGCGGAAACACCTGCTGAACCGATAAGTGGGTTGATTTTCTTGCCCTCGGGCAAAAATACGTTCATAAGCTTTGCAATCAATACGCCGCTGGCTGTAGCAACACCAAAGGCAACAACGCCCATTACGATAATAGCGATTGTTTCGCCTGAGAGGAATGTAGCCGCGGTGGCAGTAGCACCAACGCTAAGACCTAAGAAGATTGTAACAATGTTCATCATTTCGTTCTGTGCAGTCTTGCAAAGACGCTCGCAGCAGCCGCTCTCCTTGAGCAGGTTACCGAACATAAGTGCGCCAACAAGAGGTGTTGCGCTTGGTACCAAAACTGCAACGAAAATCGTAACAACAATTGGGAACATCATCTTTTGGAGCTTGGAAACAGGACGGAGGGAGGTCATAACAATCTGACGCTCCTTCTTTGATGTAAGCGCTCTCATAATAGGTGGCTGAATTACAGGAACAAGCGCCATATATGAGTATGCCGCAACAGCGATAGGACCTAAGAGCTGTGGAGCAAGCTTTGATGTAACAAATATAGCGGTAGGACCGTCTGCGCCACCGATAATACCAATGGATGCCGCCTCTCTCATACCGAAATCGAACCAGCCAAGACCCTCTGTGCCGAGTGCCATAACGCCCGCAAAGGTAGCAAAAATACCAACCTGAGCAGCAGCGCCGAGAATCAAGCTCTTTGGATTTGCAAGGAGTGGACCAAAGTCAGTCATTGCGCCAACGCCAATAAATATCAAGCAAGGATATACGCCAAGCTTAACGCCAAGGTAAAGTACGTCAAGCAAGCCAACAGTAATGCTTTCACCGATTAAGCCTGTGAGCTTTTCAATAACGGGAGCGTCAGGCGCAACACCGTACTTTGTTATAAGCTCAGTTATTGTTTCTGTGGTAACAGGGTTGCCACCGAAGAGCGACCAGTTTACGTGTCCGCCCGCAAAGATTTCCTCGTGGAAAACCTCAGAGCCGGGCAAGTTTGTAAGAAGCATACCAATAGCAATAGGTAAAAGGAGCAATGGCTCAAACTTTTTACCAATAGCCAAGTAGCACAAAAGACACGCGATAGCAATCATAACAAGGCAAAGCCAGTTGCCCTCGGAGAATTTATAAATTCCCGTGTCCTTTAAGAAATCTATCATTTGTAAGTACCCCCGTTAATTATGCAAGAGTACAAAGAACTGCGCCAGCCTCAACAGTTGTGCCTGCGGTTGTGTTAACAGATGCAACTGTGCAATCGCATGGAGCCAAAATTTCGTTTTCCATCTTCATAGCTTCAAGAATCATCAAAATGTCGCCCTTCTTAACAGCCTGACCGTTTTGAACGTTAACCTTCAGAATGTTACCTGGCATTGGAGCTGTAACTGTCTTTGCGCCGGCAGGGGCAGGAGCAGCCGCAGGAGCCGGAGCCGCAGCAGGAGCTGGAGCTGGAGCTGCCTTTATATCAGCCTTATTAATTTCCTCAATTGTGATTTCATAAACATTACCATTTACATTAACTCTGTAAGCCTTCATTTTCTATATTTCCTTTCAAAATCAAATTAAACTTTTTTAAATGAAACAACACGGATAGCTGAAATATCAGTACCGTTTTCCTCGGCAATTGCCGCGCAAACAGCCGCAACTAATTCATCACGGTTTTCAATAACTGCGCTTTGCACAGGTGCTTGAACAACAGGCGCAGATGCTTTAGGTGTGGATGATTTCTTGCCCCCTGCCTTGTTTGTTAAATAATTCATTAACTCAACAAGTCCAATAATCGCCGCAAGTCCAACAAAAACAACCGCAATACCAATCAGGCAAACAAGAGCCCAGTGCAAGTCGTTCTCAGCAGTTAAAAACAAGCTTTTTACCATTTTCTCACTCCTTACCCGGTTAAAAACCAAATTTTTTTCATTTTACCATATTTTATATAGATTGTAAATAGTATAAATAGTAAAAACATTGTAAATTCACAATTTATTAACATATATTTTTTAAATCTTTGCAAATCGCAAAAAGGGAGCGAAAAATCGCTCCCTTTTATAGTATTCGTTATCTTGTAGCAATATCGTTGTAGCTTACTGCATCGCCAAGAGTTGTACCAACATAATCCTCAGAAATGTAGTAAATCTCGTCGCCAACGTAAACGTAAGCACTCAAGTGTAGCTTTGCATCAGTGTATGCAGTATTTTCGTCAAGCATTTCGTTTGCAGGGACATTAGCTATCTTAATTTCAAAATAGGTATGACCCGTTTTGATTTCGTAGCTTGTAACACCGTTCAATGCTACTCCGTTTTCATCAAAAGCAACATCCTCAGCTCTGCGCTGTGCCACTGCCAAAACGCCAAACTCACCAAGCTTTGCATCACAATTTTCGTTGTAAGCTGCAAGTGAATTATAATCAATCATAAAGCCTTGTACTATGGAGCATTTGCCGTTAAGCTCAAATACAGAATAACCCATATCAACAAATACAGGTGCATAATTGTCTGTATAGTTACCTATACCGCAATGCATACATTCCTGACCCACATTCATCTCTGTCAAAAGGTCCTTGAATATAAAGCCCTCTTCACCAAGCAAGCCGTTACAAGCAGAGCATGTTGTTGCACCGTAGTAAATTATTCTCTTGCTTTTGTTAATTGTGCCATTTGGGTCAAAATCGCTGAACGGTAAAAGAGTATAACCACTCAAATTACCTTTATTACTCTTTAACCATTGTGCATTTTCAAAATCACCCGGGTAAATGATAACAGGAATGTAGCCGGCATTCAAGAAACCACCGTTAATGCTCTCTGTTTCATCGGTTTTTGGAAGATACATTATTTCCAGAGAATTGTTTTGTGGGATAGCATCCTTTGCAATAGTTGTTGTACTGTGAGGAATAACAAGCTCTTTGATTGCAGTTCCTTGAATACAGTTATTGCCGATTTCTATTAAGCTTTTAGGAAGCTTCAAATAAGAAAGCTTAGAGCAGCCGTTAAAAGCCCAGCTCGCGATAACTGTTACGCTATCGGGAATTTCTATTCTTTCAAGAGATGAGCATCCTTTGAAGGTAGCGCTTGCAATATACGTAAGATTTGGGTTAAACTCGATAGTTGTAAGAGAAGAACAACCGGTGAAAGCATTTCCCTTTTGTGAGCCACCAAGCACAGTAATCTTACTTTCCGCCATATAGACTTCTTTCAATCCTGTGCAACCGTAGAACTCTGCATCATACAAATCAGCATCGCTTGCATAAATTGTAACCTTTTCAACACTTCTACACTCTCTTAAAAAATGAGCTCCAATGCTTGTTACAGTCGAAGGAATAACCATAGTTTTAACTGTTTGATTTTTGCCCCAACTACCTGAGTTTCCAGAAAACGCGTGGTCAGCAATCGTCGTTACAGTATAAGTGACGCCATCAATTGTAAATGTTTCGGGAATTACAACATCTGTAAGACCGCATTTTGTTGCGTTATCATTTGTAACTACCGCTGTGCCCTTAGCAGAATCAAGATTGTACCAAATACCGTTAACATCTGTTGCGGCAAATGCTGTAATTGTAAAAAGACAAGCTACAAATGCTACCATACAAAGCATAAGTAAAATTTTCTTTTTCATACTTAAAATTTCTCCTTTATTTAAAATATAGATTACTATGCAAGAATATTATATCACGCAAATATCTTCAAGTCAAAGTTTTTCTTAGCTTTGCCAATTTTTCGTTAAATTGCACAAGTCAACCATTAAATTCAATTTATTTCCAGTCGGTCTTTTGTTGTAATTAACGAAAATTTGTCATCAAGGCGTGGCTAGAAAAGGCTTGATTTTTCCCTTTTTTGCACGCAAAAGGGCAAACCGCCTTGGTCTGCCCTTTAATTTTTTATTTGTTAAGCAAATCTACAACGATTGCCAAGGCATCCTGTATCTTGGAAATGTCCTTGCCACCACTCATTGCGCTATCCGGACGTCCGCCGCCCTTTCCGCCTGTAACCGCGCTAACCTCACGCAAAATGTTGCCTGCGTGTGCGCCGTTTTTAACCGCTTCCTTACCGCAAACGGAGAGGAAGTTAAGCTTCTCACCTGAATGGATTGCAAATACAGCAACCGCATTTGGCTCCTTATCCTTAATAGTGTCCCCAAGTGAACGAACCGCGTCAACGCCCATATCGCCCAAGTCCTCGGTGATAACAACGAAATTACCAACCTTTTTTGCACCGCCGATAAGAGCATCTACTCTGCCGCCTGCAAGCTTAGAGTTAAGGCTATCAATTTCTCTCTTCATAGCTCTGATTTCCTCTTGAATGGAAGCAGAACGCTTTGCAATATCGTTTACGTTTTGGCATCTTAGCTCGCTTGCAGTCTCTGCAATAAGCTCTTCCTTACCACTAAGAAGGTCAAGAACGCCCAAGCCTGTTACAACCTCAATACGTCTTGTACCTGCCGCTACACCAATCTCGGTAATAATCTTAAACAAGCCTGCCTTTGCAGTATTGTCAAGGTGTGTACCACCGCAAAGCTCGCAGGAGAAATCTCCCATTTTAACCATACGCACAACCGCACCGTACTTCTCACCAAAGAGAGCCATTGCACCGTTTTTACGTGCAGTTTCAATATCTGTTTCTACTGTATCAATAGGTGTGCCTGTCAAAATTGCGCTATTTACAAGAGCCTCAACTTTAGAAATTTCTTCCTTTGTCAAAGCCGCAAAATGCGTAAAGTCAAAACGACCAATCTTTTCATCAACGTAAGAGCCTGCCTGCTCAACGTGTGTACCAAGCACAACTCGGAGCGCCGCCTGGAGCATATGTACTGCGGAGTGGTTACGCTTAATAGCCTCACGTCTTGTAGCATCAATTGCGCACTTTACAGTGTCGCCAACCTTAAACGTACCGTTTGCAACACTGCACATATGGATGTAAACACCCTCGCTCTTCTTCGTGTCAAGAACGGTTAGCTCACTCTCGCCCACTGCGATAACACCCGTGTCACCAACCTGACCGCCGCCCTCACCGTAGAAGGTTGTCTTGTCAAGTATAACGGAGCATTCGCCCTCGGAAACAGACTCAACGCTTTCACCGTTTTCGTCAAGGATTGCAAGGATTTTGCCCTCGCACTCGTAAGCGGTGTAACCCAAAAATTCTGTCTTTGCAATGTCAAAGGTCTTTGCCTTATCACTCCAACCGCTAATGTTAGCGCGAGCGTTTCTCGCTCTTTGCTTTTGCTCCTGCATAAGTGCATTGAAGCCGTCCATATCGGTTGTAAGACCGTTTTCCTCTGCAATTTCTCTTGTCAAATCAATTGGGAAGCCAAAGGTATCGTAAAGCTTGAAGGCATCCTCACCTGCAAGAGTAGTCTTACCCTCTGCCTTTGCGGTAGCCACAATACCCTCAAGAATTGAAAGTCCTGCATCTATTGTAGCATCAAATCTTTCTTCCTCAAGAGAAAGCACCTTCTTGATGTAATCTGCCTTTTCGCCAAGCTCCTTGTATGCATCACAGCTTTCTCCAATTGCAACCTCACACATATCAACAAGGAACGGATGGTTAATGCCGAGAAGCTTACCGTGACGGCAAGCACGACGGATAATTCTACGAAGAACGTAGCCTCTGCCCGCGTTTGAAGGAATAACACCGTCGGAAATCATAAACATAGCGCTTCTTGTATGGTCGGTAACAACACGGATGGAAATATCGTTTTGCGCATCATCTCCGTAATTCTTACCGGAAATTTCGCAAACCTTGTCAAGAATCTTACGTACAGAGTCAACCTCGAACATATTTTCTACGTTCTGCATAACGCAAGCAAGACGCTCAAGACCCATACCTGTATCAATATTCTTTTGTGCAAGCTCTGTATAGTTGCCGTGACCGTCGTTGTTGAACTGAGAAAATACGTTGTTCCAAATTTCCATAAATCTGTCGCAATCGCATCCGGGCTTACAGTCAGGTGAGCCACAGCCACGCTCTATTCCTCTGTCAAAGTAAATCTCAGAGCAAGGACCGCAAGGACCTGAGCCGTGCTCCCAGAAGTTGTCTGCCTTGCCAAGACGAACTATGTGGCTTTCCTCAACGCCGATTTTGTTTTTCCAAATATCGTATGCTTCCTCGTCATTTTCATAAATAGACGGCCACAAAAGATTTTCGGGAATTTCAAGAGTCTTGGTCAAAAACTCCCAAGCCCACTCAATTGCCTCAACCTTAAAGTAGTCACCAAAGGAGAAGTTGCCGAGCATTTCAAAGAATGTACCGTGACGTGCAGTGTGTCCAACACGCTCAAGGTCAGGAGTTCTTATACACTTTTGGCAGGTAGTAACCCTGTTTCTTGGTGGAACAACCTCACCTGTGAAGAACTTCTTCATACGCGCCATGCCCGAGTTTATAAGAAGCAAGGATTTATCGTTGTTAGGTACTAATGAAAAGCTTGGCAATCTTAAGTGTCCCTTGGACTCAAAAAAGCTCAAATACTTTTCGCGCAAATCATTTAAGGATGTCCATTTCATAGGTCAAATTCCTTTCAAATAATAAAATCATAAAATAAACACCTACATTTTAGCACCTACAACCAATTTTGTCAAGATAAATATATAATAACTTGACAAAGCAACGGTTCAAATGTATAATTAAACTAGAACATATGTAGGGGACGGCGCCCACGACGTCCCGCTTTTAATTTACGGAGAAACTATATGACAGACCTACTAACTTTACAAAAATATTTCATTCTTTCCCATTTGAAGGAGGGTGACGTTTGCGCCGACTTTACAATGGGCAACGGGCACGACACCTGCTTTCTTTCCAAAACCGTGGGAGAGGGCGGCAAGGTTTACGCTTTTGATATTCAAGAGGGGGCGATAACAAGCACAAGCGCCTTTTTGGAAAAGGAAAACTGCCCTAAAAACTATACCTTAATTCTTGATTCCCACCACAACGCAAAAAACTACATAACCGAAAAAATCAAAGCGGGTATGTTCAACTTAGGCTACTTGCCCGGCAGTGGTAACAAGACTTTAACAACTAAGCGTGAAACTACCCTGCCTGCGGTACAAAACGCAATTGAAATGCTTGACCACGATGGCATTTTGCTGGTTGCGGTTTACCCGGGACACCAAGAGGGCTACGAGGAAGGAGTTATGCTCCGTGAGTATTTCTCCACCCTTTCAAGATTTGAAATGAGCATATCTCAATTCCAAATCGTAAACTCCCCCACATCCCCGTACTTTTTTATCGTAGAGAAAAAGTAAACACAAAGTAAATCTATAAATCAAAGGCTTTAAATGGCGCGCCCTCGCCTCCATCACCGAGGGAGGGGGTCCGCCGTGGCGGTGGAAGGAGTTTCACCGTTTCTAAAGTCCGACTGGAGAAAATATGTTTAACAAAACAGTAGCCGCCATCTCCACCGCCAGAGGAAAGGGCGGAGTTGCGGTAATAAGAATAAGCGGAGATAACGCACTTGAAATTGCAAGGGCAGTTGTCCGCACAAAAGCAGAAAATATTGAGCCACGCAAATGCTATTATGGTGAAATTTTGCGTGATGGTGACGCAATTGATGACGGTATTTTGACCTATTTCAAAGCGCCGAACTCCTTTACCGGTGAGGACGTTTGCGAGATTTGCTGTCACGGTGGCATTTACGTTACCCAAGCGGTGCTTGAAAGCGTGCTTTCCCAAGGGGCAGAGCTGGCAGGAGCAGGAGAATTTACCAAGCGCGCCTACATAAATGGCAAGCTGACCCTTTCTCGTGCGGAGGCTATCGGCAACGTAATTGACGCAAAAACAGACTCCCAGCTTCGCCTGTCATCATCACAGGCTCGCGGTGCTCTATCAAGTAAAATTGAGGTAATAAGAGAAAGAATGCTTTCCTTGATTGCTCACGCATACGCAACCGTTGACTACCCTGACGAGGACATTGAGGAAGCCACTCGTGAGGAAATGGTAGCCACACTTGACTCTGTACTCACAGAGCTAACAGCCTTGAAGCGTAGCTACCGCACAGGCAAAGCTGTTTGCGAAGGGGTTAAAACTGCCATAATAGGTAAGCCAAACGCAGGCAAAAGCTCCCTTTACAATATGCTTCTCCACGAAAATCTCGCAATCGTTACAGATATTGCAGGCACAACCCGTGACGTTATTGAGCATACCGCATCCTTAGGTGGAGTTACCCTAAACCTTGCCGATACAGCAGGCATACGTCAAAGCACAGACGTTGTTGAAAAAATCGGCATTGAACGTGCAAGGGCAAAGGTAGACGATTCTGAGCTTCTCTTATGCGTTTTCGACCAAAGCACCAAGGAAACCGCCGAGGACGAGGAAATTTTGGATTTAGTAAAGGGCAAAAGCGCCATTGCTATCATTAATAAAACAGACGAGGAGCAAAAAATTTCCAAAGAATTTTTGGAAAAGGTAAGTACCGCTTGCTTGTCAACGGTGTATATAAGCGCCAAAAGCTCACAAGGCTATGAGGAATTGGCAAGCACCGTTTCAAGGCTTTATGACCTTGGAGAATTTGACTTATCAAACGATGCTATAATTTCAAACGCAAGGCAATTTTCAAGCGTTAGCTTAGCTTTAGAGGAAACAAAAAACGCCAAGGAAGCTCTCGATTTTGGACAAACACCAGACATTGTTTTGTTCGCCCTGGAAAAAGCGCTTTCCGACCTTGATATGATTGACGCCAAGGGCGCAAGCGAGGAAATTGTAAACACTATCTTCTCCCGCTTCTGCGTTGGAAAATAACAATTAAAGGAACTTTATGGAAAACAAAAGATTTACTAAAAACGATAGCGGCTTTATATGTGAAAACTGCGGACACGAGGTTAAGCCTCTTGGGTATTCCTCAAGAAACCATTGCCCAAAATGTCTTTGCTCAAAGCACGTTGATATAATGCCCGGGGACAGGCAAAACCCCTGTGGTGGAGTTATGGACCCTATCAAGGTGGAAGTCGACCCCAAAAAGGGCTATGTAATTTTACACAAGTGTCGCGTGTGCGGTGAAATCAAGCGTAACCGCACCGCCCACGAGGCAGACGTACAGCCTGACTCAATTGCAAAAATCATTAAGCTAACCGCAGGAAACAATTAAATGCAAAATGCAAAATTGACAATCCCTCCACCGAATACGAGAACCCCAAGCCTACCAAAGAGCGGCTTGAGGACCCCTGTTGGTCCCCCTCCCTTACTCTAAGGGAGACTACCAAAATACAAATTTGATTCGTCGTAGGGACGGG
>JAZSGX010000064.1:0-8211 GCA_045532975.1 Eubacteriales bacterium
ACATTGTTACGAACAACAGCAGGCTGTGTTGGCTGACCGCCACCGTTTACACATCCGCCTGGACATGCCATAATTTCGATAAAGTCAATCTTTTCGCCGTTCTTAACAGCGTTCAAAAGCTCCTTAGCGTTAGCAGTACCGCTTGCAACAGCAACCTTAATTTCAGCGCCGCCGAGAGTATATGTTGCTCTCTTAATACCGTCAGTACCTCTAACCTCGCTAACCTCAACAAGATCCTTACCTTCAAGAACAGCAGCAGCTGTACGGAGAGCAGCCTCCATAACACCACCTGTTGCACCGAAGATAGCACCTGCACCGGAACCGATAGCAAATGGCTCATCAAACTTTTCGTCGTTCATAGCCTTGAAATCAATACCTGCGCGGTTAATCATTCTTGCAAGCTCTCTTGTTGTGATAGCATAGTCAACGTCAGGAACACCTGCGGCATTCTGGAAGTCTCTCTTAACCTCAAACTTCTTAGCTGTACAAGGAATGCAAGATACAAATACGATATCCTTAGGATCAAGACCTACCTTTTGTGCATAGTATGTCTTGTAAAGTGCACCAAACATCTGTTGTGGGGACTTGCAAGAAGACAAGTTATCTGTAAACTCTGGGAAGTAGTGCTCACAGTACTTAACCCATCCAGGTGAGCAAGATGTGATAAGTGGGAGATTCTTACCTTCCTTAAATCTTGCTAAGAACTCAGTTGCCTCTTCCATAATGGTGAGGTCAGCTGTCAAGTTCATATCATAAACACCATCAAAGCCAAGAGCCTTCATAGAAGCTACCATCTTGCCCTCAACGTCAGTACCAGGCTCATAGCCAAAGCACTCACCAAGAGTAGCACGGATAGATGGAGCTGCACAGATTGCAACATGCTTTGTTGGGTCAGAAATTGCATCAAATACCTTTGCTGTGTCATCTCTTTCATAGATAGCGCCAACAGGACAAGCAACGATACACTGACCGCAACCGATACAAGAGGTTGTGCCAAGCTTAACCTCAAATGCGGAAGCGATGTGTGTGTCAAAGCCACGGTCGTTTGCACCGATAACGCCAATCTTCTGCATATTCTTACAAGCAGCTACGCAACGACGGCAAAGGATACACTTTTCGTTATCTCTTACTACAGAAGCAGTAGAGCAATCGATAGGATATTCATTATTATTACCCTGGAAATGATCCTCGTCAACACCGTACTCAAGGCAGAGCTTCTGGAGCTCACAGCTTGTAGAACGGATACATGTCAAGCATTTCTTCTTATGTGCGGAAAGAACAAGCTCAAGGTTTGTCTTTCTTGCTTTTCTGATTGCAGGAGTATTTGTGAGTATTTCCATACCCTCGTTAACAGGATATACGCAAGCAGCAGCTAAGCCACGAGCGCCCTTAACTTCAACCAAGCAAAGACGGCAAGCGCCAATTTCGTTGATGTCCTTGAGGTAGCAAAGTGTAGGAATATCAATGCCAGCATATCTTGCAGCTTCAAGAACAGTTGAGTTTGCAGGAACTGAATATTCTCTGTTATTTATTTTTACATTAACCATATTTTCCATTATTTAGTTCCTCCTTAGTCCTTATAAATCGCGTTGATCTTCTTACAACCGCTCAAGCAAGCACCACACTTAACGCACTTAGATGCGTCGATAGCGAGAGATGGGAGCTTATGACCCGGTGCTACGTAATCTGTCTTGTAGATAGCGTCAGCAGGACACTGCCTCATACACATACCGCAACCGATACACTTTTCTTGGCCAATCTTGTAAGACATAAGGTTCTTACATACGCCTGCAGGACACTTCTTGTCAACAATGTGAGCGATGTACTCGTCACGGAAATTAGCAAGTGTAGAAAGAACAGGGTTTGGAGCTGTCTGTCCAAGACCGCAAAGAGATGCGCTCTTGATGTAGTTAGCAAGCTCTTCAAGCTTATCAAGGTCTTCCATTTCGCCGTTACCCTCTGTAATCTTGTTCAAGATTTCGAGAAGTCTAACTGTACCGATACGACATGGAGCGCACTTACCGCAGGACTCGTCAACTGTGAACTCAAGGAAGAACTTAGCCAAGTCAACCATACAGGTATCTTCGTCCATAACGATAAGACCGCCTGAACCCATCATTGAGCCCTGTGCAATCAAGTTATCATAGTCAATTTCAACATCGAACTTAGAAGCAGGAATACATCCGCCGGAAGGACCACCTGTTTGAGCAGCCTTGAACTTCTTGCCGTTAGGAATACCGCCACCGATTTCCTCAACAACCTCACGAAGAGTTGTACCCATAGGAATTTCAACAAGACCTGTATTGGTAATCTTACCGCCCAAAGCGAATACCTTAGTACCCTTGGACTTTTCAGTACCCATAGATGTAAACCACTTAGCACCCTTATTGATGATTTGTGGAATGTTAGCGTATGTTTCAACGTTATTAATGATAGTTGGCTTGCCCCAAAGACCCTTTACAGCTGGGAATGGTGGACGTGGACGTGGCTCACCTCTGTTACCCTCGATAGAAGTCAACAAAGCTGTTTCCTCTCCACAAACGAACGCACCGGCACCAAGTCTGATTTGAAGATCAAACTCGAACTCTGTGCCGAAAATGTTCTTACCGAGAAGACCCTCAGCTCTTGCATCGTCAATTGCCTTCTGGAGTCTGTTAACTGCGATTGGGTACTCTGCACGAACGTATACAAAGCCTTGGTTAGCGCCGATAGCGTAACCTGCAATAGCCATAGCTTCAATCAAAGCGTGTGGGTCGCCCTCAAGGATGGAACGGTCCATAAATGCACCTGGGTCACCCTCGTCAGCGTTACAAACAACGTACTTCTGACCCTTAGGCTGTGCTGCTGCAAACGCCCACTTTCTACCTGTTGGGAATCCACCGCCGCCTCTACCTCTGATACCAGAATCAAGGATTTCCTTAATTACTTCATCAGGAGTCATCTCGGTAATAACCTTACCAAGAGCTGTATAACCGTTTGTACCTATGTATTCATTGATACACTCAGGATCGATAACACCACAGTTACGGAGTGCAACTCTCTTTTGCTTCTTATAGAACGCTGTTTCGTTAAGAGAAAGAATTTCGTCACCCTTTACTGTCTCGGAGTAAAGAAGGCTCTTAACAGGGTTGCCGCCAACGAGATGCTCGTTAACGATTGTCTCTGCATCCTTAATCTCAATTCTTGAATAGAATGTTCCTTCAGGATATACGATAACGATTGGACCGAGAGCGCAAAGACCGAAGCAGCCTGTCAAAACAACCTGAACCTCGTTTTCAATGCCTGCTTCTTTAATTGCTCTTTCCATCTCAGCCTTGATTTGTACGCTCTTTGAGGAAGTACAGCCTGTACCACCGCAAATGAGCACGTGCTTCTTAATGTTGCCATCAGAAACAGTTGCATCCTTGGAATGCTGACGGAAATTGATTTTTCCTTCATATGCTTCTCTTACCTTAGCAAGATCGTTTAAGTTCTTAATCATTTTATTCTTCCGTCCTTTCCTTAGTTATTATACTTATCAAGAATGCCCTTAATCATATCAGGTGTGAGTCTGCCGTATACTTCTTCATTAACAGTAAGTACAGGAGCAAGACCGCAAGCACCGATACAACGAGTTGCATCCAAGCTGAATTTTCTATCTGCGGAGATTTCGCCATTCTTAATACCAAGCAAGGATTCAAGCTTGTCCATAAGCAAGCCCGCACCCTTAACGTAGCAAGCAGTACCTAAGCAAACTGCAACTGCATACTCGCCCTTTGGGTTAAGAATGAATTGTGAATAGAAGGATGCAACACCGTATACTTCAGATAGCGGAACATCCATGGAGAGTGCGATGTGCTTCTGCACTTCGATTGGCAAGTATCCGTAAATACCCTGTGCGCCTTGAAGAACAGGCATAAGAGCGCCCTTCTCCCCTTTGTGCTTTGCAATGAGCTCATCAAGCTTTGCGAGCTGCTCAGCCGTACCATTGAAAGCAACTGTGGTCAATTTCTTTTTCATAGAGGAACTCCTTTATAATATAAAATTTTAAGCAAATTTATGTTCGATAGCCTCAGCAGCCTTATCGAGATAATCATTTTCCATAAGCTCGATTATACCCTTATCGCAAAGAGCTGTGAGCTTACCGTCCATTGGCAAATTGCCAAGAACCTCGTAGCCGAACTTTTCAGCTACCTGGTTAGTCTTATTTTCACCGAAAATGTAAATTTTCTTGCCGCAATCCGGACAAAGAACATAGCTCATATTTTCAACAAGTCCCAACACAGGAACATTCATAAGCTGTGCCATGTTTGCTGCCTTTTCCACAATCATGGAAACCAAATCCTGCGGAGTTGTAACAACAACAATACCGTCAACCGGCAATGATTGGAAAACAGTTAACGGAACGTCACCTGTTCCCGGAGGCATATCAATAAACATATAGTCAATTTCGTCCCAAACGACCTCGGTCCAAAATTGCTTAACAACACCTGCAATTACAGGTCCGCGCCAAACAACAGGCTTTGTTTCCTCTTCAAGAAGCAAGTTAATGGACATAATATCGATTCCTGTTTTAGAAGAAGCAGGTATAAGATATTCTCCATTAGACATTGCATTTTCCTTAATGCCAAAATTTCTCGGAATTGAAGGGCCTGTTATATCAGCATCAAGAATTGCGGTTTTGTAACCTTTTCTTTGCATAAGAACAGCGAGCATCGAAGTAACGATAGACTTACCAACGCCGCCTTTTCCGCTAACAACACCAATAACGTGCTTAACGGAGCTTAACTTGTTCAGCTTCTCCTTTGGTATTTCTCTTGACGAGCATTTTTCGGAGCAGGTTGAACAATCATGCGTACATCCTGACATAATTCTTTCCTTCCTTATATTTATATTCGCTAATATTTTACTACAAATTCGCCTAAAATTCAAGTGGTTTTGAGAAATATTATATAAAAAATATTACCTCAGTTGTCACAAATTTCAGTGAATTTTACCAAAAATCTGTTAGTTAAATAATCACAATGGTCATAATCCACATACGCAATCTTATTTTCAGCAAGCAAGGGCGTTGCGGCTCTTTTGATATTTTTCGGTCGTTTTGTAGCACTACTTTGCTCTAACGCATTCAACGTTTTCTTCAAGCTCGGATGTTTCACCTTCAAAAACTCAGGTAGCGCACCCATTCGATTTGTTGCAAGACGGTCTATTGCCAGTGCATCTCTAAGTTTACGAGTATCCGCAAACGCAAATCGTGTAAAATAATCATACACAAGATAAGTTAACTTATCCAGAGTATTGTAATCCTTGTCCATTACATATTCGGCAAAGCTAGCAAACATATCAAACGGCGTTTCAAAAAGGCTACACAAATATTCACAAGTTAACGCAAAGCGACGAGAATTGTACAGCTTTTCAAATACATCCTCAAAGGAATGTAGAATTTGAATTTCATCAGCATCAAGCCACCGATTCGATAAAATTTCGTACGGGGGAGTGTCCGTAAATACACTTTTTACGTTTGGATTTTCTCGAAGCTCAGTACCGTACAAAAGCTTCAAAAATCCGACCTGAAGCATATGAGGGCTCAATTCAAACGCTTTATTGAAGCTATTTCTAAAGCTATCAAAATTTTCATACGGTAAGCCGATTATCAAGTCGATGTGAGTATGAATATTGCCAAGCTCCAACACTCTTTTTACATTTTTGCAAAGGTGTTCAAAATTAGTTTTTCTGTTAATTGCCGTCAATGTTTTATCATTAAAGCTTTGCAAACCTATCTCAAATTGTATAAGACCAGCAGGTGCTCCCCGCAACACTTCAAAGGTTTCCTCATCCAAGAGCTCTCCCTCTATTTCAAAGTGAAAGCACACTCCCTCAGGAATCCTCTTTTTGTATTGGTTAATTATAAATTCAAAAATCTCTCTTGCTCTTTTTCTGTCTGCATTAAAGGTTCTGTCAATAAATTTTACAGTTTGTGTTCCGCTGTTTGCTAACAAAACAATATTTTCCTTAGCTTTTTCCACATCAAAAAACCTAACTCCACCACATCTTCCAGACAAGCAGAATGCACAGCTAAACGGACATCCTCTACTTGTTTCAATATAAGCTATCCTTCCGTTTAACGTTTTTAAATACTCCTCAGAGTAAGGATTTGGTGGGTCTTTTTTTGAAACAAACGGCTCTTTAATAACCACTTCCCCCGCTTTTTTGTAGCAAAGGCCATCAATTTCATCAAGTTCGACCTTTTCACAAAGCTTCGTCAAAACTTCCTCGCCTTCTCCGGAAATTACATAATCCACAAAAGAATTTTCTCTCAAAATTTCTTCCGCATTATAGCTAACCTCAGGACCGCCCAACAGAATTTTTGCACCCGTTCTTTTCTTTACTTCTTTTGCAAGCTTAATCACAAGCGCTTTATTCCATATATATGTAGAAAAGGCTACAATATCAGACTTTGATTTTTCTATCCGCTCCAATAACTTTTCAAATTCTTCATTGATGGTACCTTCCACAACGGAGCAATTGCATTTTTCTTTCACCGCCGAATACAGATACCACACCGCCAGCGCTGAATGTATAAATTTACTGTTTAATGCACATAATGTTAATTTCACAACCTCACCTCTTGTATATTTTACCAAATTCGAGTAAAATTGTCAAATAAAATTATTAATATTATTAGTATTGACAAACCGTTGTTGTTGTGTTAAAATACTAATGATAAATTATTTTGTTGTAAGGAGTTATTACTTTGATTGATTTCGTTGACATACACTGTCATACGCTATTTCGTGTTGACGATGGCGCCGACACTGAGGATGTAATGAAGGCTATGCTTGACATTGCATATTCAAACGGAACAAGATATATTTGCTTTACTCCTCACTTCAAAATTTATGAGTTCGAAGACGAAAGTGAAATGTATGAGCAAATGGAGCGTTTGGACAGAAGGTTCAAAATTGCTTGCGACTACGCACAAGAAAAATATCCGGATTTAAGACTATTCTTGGGAAACGAGGTCATGTACCATTCGGATATTTGTGAATCCTTCTTTTCAAAGCGGTGCCACTTTTTAGGTAATAGCTACTATGCTTTGGTCGAATTCTCACCGGATACGTCTGATTACGAGATAGAAACAACGGTTGTAAAGCTTTTGCGAAAAGGGATCACCCCAATAATCGCCCATGTCGAGCGTTACTCAGCTTTTATTAAGGAGCCGTCCTTAGCAAAAATTTTGAAGGAAAACGGTGCCCTTTTACAGGTCAATGCTCACGCAATAACCAGATTCAAGTTTGGAAAAACAGCAAAGTTCTTAAAAACCATTTTCAAGAAAAAGTTGGTAGATATAGTTGCTTCCGATGCACACGATATCAAGGGCTTTTCGCCGAGCTTGTCAAAAGCATACAATGTAGTCGCTAAAAAATACGGCAACGATTATGCGAATAAAATTTTTCACTACACACCTTTGTCTATATTAATGAACGAAAAAGAAATTTAAGGAGTTTAAAATGGATTCTAACAACAACGCAACCTCTAACAACAATAACACCTCATCTCTTGACATCAGAGATGTAGCGAATTTCTTACTATCTAAAATTTGGATTATTGCCCTTGTTGTGCTATGCTTTGCAATCGCTGCTTTTTTGTGGACAGAGCTTATCATAACTGAGCAATATTCTTCTACTACCGATATGTTCATAATCAGTACGTCCGGTGTAACACAGGATACCACATCCAACCAAATGAGTAACTGGTCCGTTGGTAAACAGCTTACCAAGACAAGCATTGAGCTTATTATGGGTGACTACTGTAATTACGTTGCAAAACATCTTAATGCGCACAATCCTAACGGCACATCAGAACAAGATAAAGTCCTAACGGAAGCCCTTAACCAAACGGAAGATAACCCGGGCAAGGTTTTGGCAAAGGGTCTACCATTCATGCAATTCTATCAGCAAGCGACAAAAAAGTCTACCCTTACAGGTGACGCCATTCGTTCTTGCATTAAAGTAACCCCCGATGAAGAAACTTGTATTGTATCCGTAACCGCTACAACAACCAGCCAAGGACTTTCCGCCGCTATTTCTAATGCTGTATTAGCTTTATTCGGTGACTATATCAACGACTTTATGGAAGGCGACAAGGATGGAAATGCTATTGAAAATACAGTAAAGACAAAAATTTCTTCTTCCGGTAAGATACCTTCAAAAGTCGGATCGTAGCCATGTC
>JAZSGX010000032.1:0-9749 GCA_045532975.1 Eubacteriales bacterium
GTTGCTATTGAACGCGGTGCCGAAACAATGTTTTCTCAGGAATAAAAAAATTAAAAATATATACTTAAAATAAAAGGAGTAATCACTATGCAAAACATCTATTATCAGCAGGATTGTAATCTTGCAAAGCTTAACGGAAAAACCGTTGCAATTATCGGTTATGGCTCACAGGGTCATGCGCACGCTCTTAACCTCAAGGATTCAGGCGTGGACGTAATTGTTGGTCTTTATAAAGGCAGTAAGAGCTGGGCTAAGGCCGAAGCTCAGGGCGTTAAGGTTATGACTGCTGAGGAAGCTGCTAAGAACGCTGATATGATTATGATTCTTATCAACGACGAAAAGCAGGCTAAGCTTTACAAGGAAAGCATTGAGCCTCACCTTACAGAAGGCAAGACTCTTGCTTTTGCTCACGGCTTCAACATTCATTTCGGCTGCATCAAGCCTCCCAAGAATGTAAACGTTGTTATGATCGCACCCAAGGGTCCCGGACACACAGTAAGAAGCGAATATCAGCTTGGTAAGGGTGTTCCCTGTCTTGTTGCTGTTGAACAGGATGCAACAGGCGATGCACTTGAAATCGGTCTTGCATACGCTCTTGGTATCGGTGGCGCTCGTGCAGGTGTTCTTGAAACAACCTTTAGAACAGAAACAGAAACAGACCTCTTTGGTGAGCAGGCTGTTCTTTGCGGCGGTGTTTGCGCACTTATGCAGGCAGGCTTTGAGACTCTTACAGAGGCAGGCTATGACCCAAGAAACGCATACTTTGAGTGCATCCACGAGATGAAGCTCATCGTTGACCTTATCTACCAAAGCGGCTTTGAGGGAATGAGATATTCTATCTCCAACACAGCTGAGTACGGTGACTACATCACAGGTCCAAAGATTATCACTGAGGAAACAAAGAAGGCTATGAAGCAGGTTCTTAAGGATATCCAAGACGGTACATTTGCTAAGGACTTCCTCCTCGATATGTCTGATGCAGGCTCACAGGTACACTTTAACGCAATGAGAAAGATTGCTGCTGAGCATCCATCCGAAGTAGTTGGTAAGGACATCAGAAAGCTTTATAGCTGGGCTGACGAAGAAAAGTTTATCAACAACTAATCAATAAATTAAATCTGTAGGGCGGGGGCTTGCTCCCGCCGTCTATGGTGATTTTGAAAAAAGGTAAATCAAGATGATTAAAGACACGATTGTAAATGGTTCACACAATGCCCCACACCGTTCTCTTTATAAGGCGCTCGGCTTGACCAAGGAGGAAATGCAAAGACCATTGATTGGTATTGTTAGCTCATATAACGAGATTGTACCGGGACATATGAACCTTGATAAAATAACAGAAGCTGTTAAGCTTGGCGTTGCAATGGCAGGCGGTACTCCTATTATGTTCCCTGCAATAGCCGTTTGTGACGGTATTGCAATGGGTCACGTTGGTATGAAATATTCTCTTGTTACAAGAGATTTGATTGCAGACTCAACCGAGGCTATGGTTATGGCTCACGGCTTTGACGGTCTTGTAATGATACCAAACTGTGATAAAAACGTACCGGGTCTTTTAATGGCAGCGGCAAGACTTAATATTCCAACCGTATTCGTAAGCGGCGGACCAATGCTTGCAGGACGCGTTGACGGACACAAGACAAGTCTTTCAAGTATGTTCGAGGCAGTTGGCTCATATAAAGCTGGTACCCTTGACGAGTGCGGACTTTGTGAGTTTGAAAACAAGGCTTGCCCAACCTGTGGCTCTTGCTCAGGTATGTACACAGCTAACTCTATGAACTGCTTGACTGAGGTTCTCGGTATGGGACTTTGCGGCAACGGTACAATTCCTGCCGTATATTCTGCAAGAATTGAGCTTGCTAAGCACGCAGGCATGCAGGTTATGGAGCTTGTACGCAAGAACATAAGACCAAGAGATATTATGACAGCGGCAGCTATCAAGAATGCAATTACTGCCGATATGGCTCTCGGCTGCTCAACAAACAGTATGCTACACTTACCTGCAATCGCAAATGAGTGCGGCGTTGAGTTTGACCTTGAGGAAGTAAACAGAATTAGCGAGAAAACACCAAATCTTTGCCATCTCGCACCTGCAGGTCCTACATATATGGAGGATTTGTATCAGGCGGGCGGCGTTTATGCAGTGCTTAAGGAAATTGATAAGCTCGGTTTACTTGACACAAGCGTAATGACCGCAACGGGTAAAACCCTTGGTGAAAATATTGCAAATGCGTTTAATCGCGACCACGAAACAATAAGACCTGTGGAAAATCCATTCACAAAGACAGGTGGCATTGCTGTACTTAAGGGTAACTTGGCTCCTGACGGATGCGTAGTTAAGAGAAGTGCCGTTGCTCCCGAAATGCTCGTTCACGAGGGACCTGCAAAGGTTTATGAGAGCGAGGAGGAGGCTATTGCCGCAATTTATGCAGGAAAGATAGTAAAGGGTGACGTTGTTGTTATTCGCTATGAAGGACCAAGTGGCGGTCCCGGTATGAGAGAGATGCTTTCCCCAACCTCAGCAATCGCGGGTATGGGTCTTGATAAGGACGTTGCTCTCATCACAGACGGACGCTTCTCAGGTGCTACAAGAGGCGCATCAATCGGTCACGTTTCTCCTGAGGCTGTTAGCGGTGGAACAATCGCTTACGTTAAGGACGGAGATATTATCTCAATCAATATTCCCGAATATAAGATTGAATTGAAGGTTTCCGACGAGGAGCTTGCAAAGAGAAAGCAAGAGATGCCAATTAAGAGAAAAGAAAATATTACAGGCTATCTTAAGAGATATTCACAAATGGTTTCATCAGCCGACAAGGGCGCCATCATAAACCGCTAAAGGCTGATAAGCTGTGCAATACTGCGTTGCTCATCACTTGCTACACAATGTACTAACGAAAAAATTGTCCACCACCATTGTGTGGTGGGCATACCAAAGAGCATTAAATCTTAGTGCTTTTTGGTATGCAAATAACTTTTGAAAGGAAGCAGATATTATGTCAATGACAATGACACAAAAGATTCTTGCGGCTCACGCAGGACTTGATAAGGTAGAGGCAGGACAGTTAATTCTCGTTAATCTTGACAGAGTTTTGGGTAACGATATTACATCTCCTGTTGCTATTAAGGAATTTAACAAAATCGGCGTTGATAAGGTTTATGACAAGGAAAAGGTAACTATGGTTATGGACCACTTTGCGCCAAATAAGGATATTAAGGCGGCAGTACAGTGTAAAATGTGCCGTGATTTCTGCAACGAAAAAGAGGTAACACACTTCTATGACGTTGGTAGAATGGGTATTGAGCACGCGCTCCTTCCTGAAAAGGGCTTGGTTGTCAGCGGTGACGTTGTTATCGGTGCTGACTCTCATACCTGTACATACGGTGCTTTGGGCGCATTCTCCACAGGTGTAGGCTCAACAGATATGGCTTGCGGTATGGCAACAGGCAAGGCTTGGTTTAAGGTGCCTTCCGCCATTAAATTTGTTTTGAAGGGCAAGCTTAATAAGTACGTTTCAGGTAAGGATGTAATCCTTCACATTATTGGTAAAATCGGTGTTGACGGTGCCCTTTACAAGTCAATGGAATTTGTTGGCGAGGGTGTTTCCGCGCTTACAATCTATGACCGCTTGACAATTTGCAATATGGCAATTGAAGCAGGCGCTAAAAACGGTATTTTCCCTGTTGACGAACAGACTGTGGCTTATATTAAAGAGCGTAGTGACAGAGAAATTGTAGCTTATGAGGCTGATGAGGACGCAGTGTACGACGAGGTTTATGAAATTGATCTTTCTAAAATCAAGTCAACAGTTGCATTCCCACACTTGCCCGAAAACACAAAGACCTTTGACGAAATCGGTGACGTTGTTATTGACCAGGTTGTTATCGGCTCTTGCACAAACGGTCAGTATAAGGACATTGAGGAAGCCGCAATGATATTAAAGGGTAAGAAGGTTGCAAAGAACGTTCGCGCAATCATTATTCCTGCCACACAGGACATTTATTTGAAGGCTATTGAAAACGGTCTTGTTAAGATATTTATTGAGGCAGGATGCGTTGTTTCCACACCAACCTGTGGTCCTTGCCTAGGCGGTTATATGGGTATTTTGGCAGCTGGCGAACGCGCAGTTGCTACCACAAACCGTAACTTTGTAGGACGTATGGGTGATGTAACATCCGAGGTTTACTTGGCATCTCCCGCTGTTGCGGCGGCAAGTGCAATCGCAGGCAAAATCGCAGACCCTGCGAAAATATAAGGAAGGGGGAAATGAAAATGGTATATACAGGTAAAGTAATTAAATACGGTGATAATGTAGATACGGACGTAATTATCCCCGCAAGATATTTGAACACAAGCGACCATGCAGAGCTTGCATCACACTGTATGGAGGACTTAGATAAGAACTTTACAAAGAGAGTAAACAAGGGCGACATTATGGTAGCTGGAGATAACTTTGGTTGTGGCTCGTCAAGAGAGCACGCACCAATCGCAATTAAGGCAAGCGGTATTTCCTTGGTAATTGCAAATACATTTGCAAGAATTTTCTACCGTAACGCAATAAATATTGGTCTTGCAATTTTGGAGTGCCCGGAGGCAGTTGCAAATATCAGTGACGGTGACACGGTTGAAGCTGACCTTGACAACGGTGTTATTTACAACCGTACAACAGGCAAGGAGTTCAAGACTCAGCCGTTCCCTGCATTTATTCAAAAGATAATCGAAAATGGCGGCTTGATTGAAACTATTAAAAAAGGCGAGTTAAAATAAGAGGTTTATTATGAATTACAATATAGCATTACTTAAGGGTGACGGAATAGGTCCTGAAATTGTTGATAGCGCAGTTAAGGTTTTAGAGGTTATCGGCAAAAAGTACGGACACGTGTTTAATTTTACTCCATATTTAATAGGCGGTTGCGCTATTGATGCAACAGGAGAGCCACTTCCGAAGGAAACAGTTGAGGGATGCTTGGCTTCCGACAGCGTGCTTCTCGGTGCTGTTGGCGGACCTAAGTGGGACACACTCCCAGGTAATATGCGTCCTGAAAAGGCGCTCCTTGGTATTCGTGCCGCAATGGAGCTTTTCACAAATCTTCGCCCTGCAAAGCTTTACCCTGCATTGAAGGGAGATTGTCCACTTCGTGAGGACATAGTTGCAAATGGCTTTGACATTATGATTGTACGTGAGCTAACAGGTGGTATCTATTTTGGCGAAAGAGGATTTAGAGAAGGCAAATACGGTGAGGAAGCATACGATACAGAATGCTATTCCCGTATGGAAATTGAAAGAATTTGCAAGGTAGCCTTTGAAACAGCGATGAAGAGAAGCAAAAAGCTTGTAAGCATTGATAAGGCAAATGTTCTTGACTCCTCTCGTCTATGGAGAAATGTTGTTCACAAAATGGCAAAATCCTATCCTGAGGTAGAGGTTTCTGATATGCTTGTGGACAATGCCGCAATGCAGCTTGTAAGAAACCCTGCACAATTTGACGTTATTGTAACAACAAATATGTTTGGTGATATTCTATCAGACGAGGCATCTCAAATTACAGGCTCTATTGGTATGCTACCATCAGCATCTCTTGGCAATAATACAAGAGGCTTGTATGAGCCAATTCACGGCTCAGCTCCTGATATAGCAGGTAAAAATATCGCTAACCCTATTGCAACTATTTTATCCGCCGCTATGATGCTTCTTTATTCCTTTAACTTGAAGGCAGAGAGCGAAGCTATCGTAAATGCAGTTGACAAGGTGCTTGAGGCAGGCTACAGAACCGCTGACCTTGCTCATGGAGCACCATCACTTTCAACCACAGAAATCACTGAAAAGATAATAGAAAATCTTTAATAATTATGTCGAAAATTAAGGAATTACATACACGTCTTGCCACTTTTTCTGTTTTCAACGGTGTTTTTATGAAAACAATCTTTAAAAAATTCTGTGAATATGTTAAAGAGAATAAGGGAGACGAAAAAATCAGAAAATACGGTGAATTTGTAAACAACCTTTATAATCACGGAGCAGACTTAACCGCGTATGTTAAGCGTATCGCCTTTGAGGATGCTAACGTGTATGTAAAGGCTGTCAGTGCAAAGAAGCCAATCAATGCTAATATTGAAGAAGCAGTAAAATATGAGCTTGATACCCTGTCGGAGTTTGCAAGCCTCACAAAAGAGGATTTTGCCGCTGATATGGAATACACAGGTGTTTTGCCAGCCTTTGACAGCTACAAAATCGACCTGCTAAGTGAGTATCAAACAAGATTAAAGAGCATTGAAAAATACGGCTACGGTATCTTTACCGCCAACTGCATGTTCTCAGTTACAGACACAGGGGCGGTTGTTCCTGTGGTAACTGCCGATGAAACAACAATTGCTGACTTTATCGGCTACAAGGAAGAACGACAAAGGGTTATTGATAACACCCTGTCCTTTTTGGAGGGCAGAAATGCCGCAAATATTTTGCTTTACGGTGATGCGGGCACGGGTAAATCTTCAACAGTCAAGGCGGTTGCAAATCACTTCTTTGACGAAGGACTTCGTTTAGTGGAAATAAGAAAGACTCAGCTTTTGCTCCTTCCTAAGGTAATGGCTGAGATTAGTAAAAACCCGCTAAAGTTTATCATTTTTATTGATGATTTGTCCTTTAATCAGAATGATGACAATTTCAGTATGCTTAAGGCAACCCTTGAGGGTTCTGCTAGCGCGAAGGCAAAAAATGCTGTTATTTATGCAACAAGTAACCGTCGCCACATCATCAAGGAAAGCTTTGGTGAGCGTGAGGGCGGTGACATCCACAGAAACGACACAATACAGGAAACACTGTCCCTGTCTGAGCGCTTTGGCTTGACAATCCGCTTTGCAAAGCCTGAAAAAAAGCTTTATTTGGAGATAGTCCATGAGCTCGCCGCAAGATACGGTGTTACTATGGAGCAAAATGAGCTTGACATTAAGGCAGAAGCCTTTGCACTTAACAGAGGCTATCGCTCCGCCCGTTGTGCAGAGCAATTTATAAAGAGCTTGCTATGAGCAAGGAGGAACAAATGTTAACACTTGATAATGTATATCGCGCAAGCTACGCTTTAAAAGGCGTAATTCGCAAAACTGACGTAATCCGTGCGCCAAAGCTAAACAGGGACGCAGATATATATCTTAAAACGGAAAATCTACAGATTACAGGCTCCTTTAAGGTAAGAGGCGCATATTACAAGATGACAACCCTTTCCGACTCGGAAAGAGCCAAGGGCGTTATTGCTTGCTCTGCGGGTAACCACGCGCAGGGGGTGGCTTTAGCCGCGCAGAAGAACGGTATAAAGGCAGTTATTTGCTTGCCTGACGGCGCGCCTATTTCCAAAATTGAAGCAACAAAAAGCTACGGTGCTGAGGTTTGCTTGGTTGAGGGTGTTTATGATGACGCCTATCAAAAAGCATTACAGCTTCGTGACGAAATGGGGTATTCCTTCATCCACCCATTTAACGACCCTGACGTAATCGCAGGTCAAGGCACCATTGCACTTGAATTGATGGAGCAGATTGCAGATATGGATGCGGTTATCGTTCCAATCGGTGGCGGCGGACTTATTTCGGGCATTGCTTATACAATAAAAATGCTTAACCCCAATATTAAGGTTTACGGTGTGCAGGCAAGCGGTGCTCCGTCTATGCTCAAATCCGTTGATGATGGAGAAATCATCGAGCTTTCGGGCGTTTCCACCATTGCAGACGGTATAGCGGTTAAAAAGCCCGGGGATCTTACATATGAGCTTTGTAAAAAATACGTTGATAAAATTGTTACCGTTACGGACGATGAAATTTCTGCCGCAATTTTAGCTCTTATGGAACAGCAGAAGCTTGTTACAGAGGGCGCAGGCGCAACTGCTGTTGCTGCCGCTATGTTCAACAAGGTTGACATAAAGGGCAAAAAGGTTGTTTGCTTATGCTCAGGCGGTAACATTGATGTTACAATCCTTTCCCGTGTAATCAAGCGTGGGCTTTTGATGTCGGGCAGAACCTGTCAGCTAACTGTTGAGCTTGCTGATAAGCCGGGTCAGCTAAAGAACGTTTCCCGTATTATTGCAGACCTTGGCGGTAACGTAACATCCGTTCACCACGAAAGAGCAAACGAGGGCACTGATGTTAATGGCTGTTATCTGCGCATCGTTATGGAAACAAGAAACTATGAGCATATAGAACAAATTAAGAAGGGCTTGACCGATTTCGGGTTCAAGTTGGTATAGAATTATGTTAAAGAAAATTGCAACCGATAAAGCACCAAGTGCGATAGGACCATATTCTCAAGCGATAGTGTTTGGAAATATGCTTTTTACATCCGGTCAAATTCCGATTAACCCAGCAACAGGTAATATTGAAGTGACAACGATTGCTGAGCAAACCGAACAGGTTATGAAGAATTTAGGCGCGGTTTTAACCGAGGCGAGCACAAGCTTTGAAAAAGCAATTAAGACTACCTGTTTCCTTGCAAATATCAGCGATTTTGCCGCTTTTAACGAGGTATATGCAAAATATTTTACCGAAAAGCCTGCAAGAAGCTGCGTAGCAGTTAAGGACTTGCCAAAGGGTGCTTTGGTTGAGGTTGAGGTTATAGCAGAAATATAAAAATCAAGGGGATGTTGCAATAAGCACAGACCAAAAACAGATACCCCCTTACACTAAAACCTTTATTTTACTATTATTTTTAGGTGTAAATAATGACGGGAACTTACAAATTTTGCAAGTTCCCCTCTTTTTTGGAATCAGTTTTTTACCCGCGACCTCGTACTCTACCGTACTGAGTACGCCTACGTGTACGAGTTCACGGCTTCTGCACTCATTTCACTACCCCCTAAAAAAGAGGCGTCGCTTAATGCGACAGCCTCTTTTAATCGTCTGCTTTAATGCAAGACTTACAGGGTTTAAATTCACGCGAAATAAGAAAATCAAGGTCGTATGTTTCGTACTTATTTTCCTCTTTCATACTGATTGCAAATCGGCAATATGAAAGGTGATAGGTTTTTGAATTGGTATTGGCTATGTAAAGAGTATCGCCTGTGGGGTGAGAAAGAGGAGCCTTTGAATTGTCTATTATAACACTTTCGGTAGGCGGTGTTTTACAAGAGGACAACAACAACACTAAAATTGACAGTAAAATAAATAGCCTTTTCAAATTTATCCCCTCCTTTTGACATAATTTTACAACAAAATAAAAGAAAAATCAATTGCTATTAAAATATTATAACTTATTTTATTATTATTTTAACATTTTACTTGACGAAACAAACTTTTTATTATAAAATACTATTGACAAATTTGGAGAGGTATAGTATAATTTAGCATATTAGCACTTTACTACATTAAAGCGAGGTATAAAATGAACAAATTACATACTAAAGAGGTTGATACTTTATTTGAGGCAATTCTTTCACTAAATTCCATAGAGGAATGCTATAAATTCTTTGAGGATGCTTGCACTATTAAAGAGGTGTTGGAGATTGCCCAAAGATTGAAGGCGGCTCAAATGCTCACCGAGGGTGTGAACTATGCTGTTATCAGCAAGGAAACAGGAATGAGCACCGCAACAATCAGCCGCGTCAACAGATGCTTGGAATACGGCGGTGGAGGTTACGCTATGATTCTTGAAAGACTTAAAAAAGAACAATTAACTAAGTAAGGAAGACACACAAGTGATAGAAAATAAATACTTAAAGAACGAGGAAATGGTAATATATACCCTTCGTTCTCTTTATGGAAGCTA
>JAZSGX010000007.1:0-2168 GCA_045532975.1 Eubacteriales bacterium
AAAGCTATCAAGACTAACCTCACCGTCTGTGAAGGTTTCAGCACTGTTAAAGGCAAAGCCGAGCTTAATTGTAATACCCTTTTCTTCCTCGTGAATCTTCAAAGCGTCTCTGTTGATATCATATCCGCTTACAAAGCTGTATGGAGCATTAGAGAAGGTATTTTTTGAATAGCCAAGTGCAACGTACACAGGTGGAATCACCTCAACACTGTCCTTACCGCAGTTGTTTACGCAAACGGTACACTTAGTACCCTCTTCCATAATGCCGCCTAAGATGTATGTTACCGCGCCCGTGTAGTTATGGCCTGTGGCGGTATTTTCAACCTCTTGGCGGTTAAGCTTTACACCGCAGAAGCAGCTGTCGAAGGTCATTTTGTTTTCTGTGCAGTTAGCCTCTTGGCTAAGACCTGCCTTTTCAATCAAGTGAGTTGTATTGCCCTCGCCGAAGCAGAAGACCTTGGTAGCATTTGTATTGATGCTTATATCACTTGCTGCTTTATCGTTTTCATTGCAAAAATAGAGAGTGATTTTGTTGTTCCACGCATTTCCCGAGGTGCTGATCTCTTCCATATTGCCTAAGAACACAACAGAAATGCTGTTAGAGCCACAGAACGCCCAACCGTTGGACACGGAAGTAATACCTTCGTGGAACACAAGTACATCGTTTAAGCCTGCACAGTTCTTAAACGCTTCGCCCACAATGGAGGTAACTGTGGCAGGGAAATAATAAACGGATGGCTTTGTTGTATCGTCAGGACCGCTAACGAAATACAAGCTTGAGCAACCGTCAATAGGGGAGGTGCCTGAGCCTGACACGCCGAAGGAGGTCACACCCTTTGGAATATAAAACGCACCGAGACTTGTGCAAGATTTAAAGGCTTGTGTGCCGAAGGTAGTTAATTGAGAGTTTTCTGAGAATTTAACTGTAGCAAGATTATCGCAACTACTGAAGGCAAGCGTGCCTATCTCCGTAACCTGGTCAGGAATAGTTATGGATGTCAAGCTATCGCAGTTGTAGCAGAAGTAGTTTGGAACCTTAGTCAAGAAGGAACCGATATTGATTTCCTCAACAGGAGTGCCCTGGAGCCAGTTGTTTCCGCCGTATGCGTCGCCAACCCTTGTTGCGGTTGAGCATTTTGCAAAGCTGAAATACTTTAGCGAGGGCGCATTCTTTACCATAGCGGCATCTGCATCAGTATATCCTGCAGGAAGCTCAAAAGCAATAACATTGCTAAGATTATAGCCGACAGTACCGCCGCAATGCTCAGACTTCAACGCATTTAACTTATTGTAGTCCAAGTTGTAGCACCTGTATCTGACATTACGGTTAATGGTGCAAATGTAGTACGCAGGGAATGTATGAGAGCCTGCTTGACAGTCACAGCTGAGCTTAACCAAAGCGCTTTCGCTGGTTAACTCTCCCTCGGTTATTGCGTTCGGCACAGTATCAGTAACGGAAATATCACTTATACCGTCGCCGTTGTTGTCAATGATTTCAACATTGCCAAACCATTCAGCCGCGCTTACCGTAAATGAAAAAATGCAAACAAGAGCGCTGAACGCCAACGTGAAAAATAAAAGCTTCTTTTTCATAATTTCCTCCAATAATAGAAATTTTCACGTATATATCTTAACACAAAAAGTGTTGACTTGTCAATCACAACTATATGTCGTCGAATTTTTTTGTAAACTTAAACAAAAAAGAGCGTTCAAACAAATTGTTTAAGCTGCTCTTTTTGTATGTAATATATAATTAAATTTTGTGAATCAAAATTCCGCTTCTCAGCTTTGGCTCAAGCCAAGTGGATTTTGGCAGCATAATGTCACCGTTATCCGCAACAGGCATAAGCCCGCTCGAAAAATATCATTTAATTTTATTCTATTCCGTTATAGTTAACGGTGGCAAAGCCGTTAACGCCTACTGTTGTATCCTCGCTTCTGTTGATAAAGTAGTAGGATTTGTTCTTCTCTGCGTCAATCTCAATTGCATAAGCACCGATTACGATGTCCTTTGCCAAATGCTCCTTGGATGTATAACTAATAACAAACTCGTGTCTGCCAAACTCTCTATCACTTGTTTGATTATTAACCTCTGCCTTCAAAGCAAAGCTATCAAGACTAACCTCACCGTCTGTGAAGGTTTCAGCACTGTTAAAGGCAAAGCCGAG
>JAZSGX010000041.1:0-3726 GCA_045532975.1 Eubacteriales bacterium
AAAGCTATCAAGACTAACCTCACCGTCTGTGAAGGTTTCAGCACTGTTAAAGGCAAAGCCGAGCTTAATTGTAATACCCTTTTCTTCCTCGTGAATCTTCAAAGCGTCTCTGTTGATATCATATCCGCTTACAAAGCTGTAAGGAGCATTAGAGAAGGTGTTTTTGGAATAACCAAGTGCAATGTAAACAGGTGGAATCACCTCAACACTGTCCTTACCGCAGTTGTTTACACAAACGGTACACTTAGTACCCTCTTCCATAATGCCGCCTAAGGTGTATGTTATCTTGCCTGTATAGTTGTGACCGAGTGCATCCCCCTCGGTTACCTCAGTACCGGGGATAAACTGACCGCAGAAGCAGAAGTCCGCAGTAATCTTTGGGGACTCACAGGTAGCCTCTCTTGAGTCGGAAAGCTCCTTCAAGTGCTCAGCATTTCCCTCTGCATAGCAGAACACCATTCTTTGGTCATTTGTAGCGCCTGCGCTTGCATAGTCAACGTCGGCAGGGTTGCAGAAATAAATCTTGTTAGCGCCCCAACTCTTTATCGTGACAGCCTCCATATCACCTAAGAAAACTATTGTAGGAGATCCGCTTGCACTGGTGCTGCCCTCAAAGGTATAGCCCTGTGTTATGCTTGTGAGCCCCGCGGGGAGCACAACCACGTCATTTACTCTTGAGCCGTCAAACGCTTCTCCTGTTATTTCTGTAATACCGGAGGGAAAACGGTAAACCAAAGGCTCTGCCGGAATGTCCTCAACAGACTTGTAGGTAAATGGCTCGGAAACAAAGTACATATTCTTGCAAGCCTTAAAGGTTGCGTGGTCATTGTCACCGGAAGCAATTTTCGTAACGGTAGATGGGATATATACTGCTGTTAACTCCGTGCAATTGAGGAACATACGGCTTGGTAGCGTTTTGATGCCCTCAGGCAAGGACACTGCCTTAAGAGCGGAACAGTTGTCAAAGGTATAGCCTCTAAATTCAAAGCCATCGGCAACGCCTGCAAACTCTACTCTCCAAAGCCTTTTTGCACTTGTGAAGGTGTTAAACGCCATTGCCTCAAGAGTTTCGCCAAAGGAAAGCTCGCAAACGCCTGAGTATGAGAACACGTGGGAGTCACTGCCACCGCTACAGCCTAAATCAACAATAGCAGGGAAGCTAACAGAAAGGTATGTACCCTCGTTTGTAGAGCAGTATCTAAACGCACTTGACTCAACGTGAGTAACGTTGTTAAACACGTAAGTACCTGTCAATGATTTACAGCTATCAAAGGCTCTGTGCTTAATTCTTGTAATAGAGTTGTCTTCAGGTATAATTACCGTCTCAAGAGCGGTACAGTTAAGGAATGAAGCTGTACCAATAGCATCAAGGCGAGCATTTATCGTCACTGTTTTCAAGCTCTTGCAATCCTCCAATGCGCGCTCACCCAAGGAGGTTAAATGTGCAGGGAAGGTAAACTCTGTCAAAGCAGTGCAGAAGCCAAACGCAGAATAGCCAAGGCTAAGAGTAGCTTGTGCATTGTCGTTATCCTCAAAAATTACCGTTTCAAGCTTTGCCAAGTTTTTGAACGCACCATTGTGAAGAATGCGCATATTAGCACCCATTTTAAGATACTTCAAATTCACAAAGCTATTCGACTTTGAAAAGGTGGTGGATACGCCTGAAAACGCATTAGGCAATTCCAAGCGTACGATAGAGTCCAAATTAAATTCATATCCCGTTGCAGTGTTTATAGCTGTAAAGTTAGGTACAGGCTGATCCCCTTCACTACTACTATATCTTATATCGAAAAAATAATAGGTAGGATAGGTCAAATACGTATCGGTGTTAGGTACGTTTACAACTATTTTTGCAGTATCCCCCTCGGAATAGCCATAGTCGTTTCTTTTAGTAATGTCGGCGTGGTCAAGAATAGTAACCTCGCCAAACTCGTCACTCGTTGATGGCTCAGCCGCGCTGACAGACAACGCAAAAAGGCAAGCAAGCATAGCCAACACAGTGACAAAAAGTAAAGCTTTCTTTTTCATAATTTCCTCCTATAATAGAAACTTTTACATATATATTTTAACACAACGGCTATTATATTGTCAATTAAAACCATATGCAAATGGATTTTTTGGAAACTTAAACAAAAATAAGCGCTCCAACAAACTGTTTAGAACGCTCTTTTTGTATAAAATAGCAAATTAAATTTTGTGAATCAAAATTCCGCTTCTGAGCTTTGGCTCAAACCAAGTGGATTTAGGCGGCATAATGTCACCGTTATCGGCAACTGCCATTAGCTCATCAAGTGACGTTGGGTGCATAGAGATTGCCATTTGCATATCCTGTGCACATCTCTGTTCAAGATATTTAAGACCGCGGATACCGCCTGCAAAGTCAATGCGCTTGTCGCTTCTTGGGTCGTCAATGCCCAAAATTGGGGACAAAAGATGCTTTTGCAAAATAGCACAGTCAAGGCGGTCAACCGCGCGCTCTGCTTGGCAAAGTGCATCGTGGAACTTAACCTTGTACCACTTACCGTCAAGATACAAGCCAAAGGTGTGTACAGCCTCGGGACGATATGGCTCACTTGACTCAATTATCGACACATCCCCAACCTTTTCTTGAATTTTGGCAAGAAGCTCATCAGGAGTAAATCCGTTTAAATCCTTTAAAAGTCTGTTGTAATCAAGAATTTTAAGGGATTTGGATGGGAAAATAACAGACAGGAAGAAATTGTATTCCTCTTCCCCTGTATGATTTGGATTTTCCGCCATTCTCTTTAAGCCAACCTTAACGGCAGAGGCGCATCTGTGGTGACCGTCTGCAATGTAAAGGGCATCAAGCTCTTTAAAAGCATTTTCGATGGCGTTGTTTGTTTCCTCACCGTCAGTTGTCCATACGGTGTGACGGATACCGTCCTCGGATGTAAAATC
This sequence comes from Eubacteriales bacterium, assembly GCA_045532975.1. Classification (GTDB taxonomy): domain Bacteria; phylum Bacillota; class Clostridia; order Oscillospirales; family CAG-272; genus RGIG2000. The sequence continues at coordinate 2,920 of JAZSGX010000041.1, forward strand.
GTAAATTGGCGCACTCTGTGTCTGTTTTTCTATAATTTCGTCAAGAATTTGGCTATCCTTATAGGTTAAGAAAATAGGACCTGTATGGGCAGAACAGGTGTCAACGTGGTTAATTCTGTCGACCTCCTTGTCGGCTCTTGTTAGCTCATGCTTTTTTATTCTGTTTTCCAAATAGTCTTGGATTGAAGCGCAGCCAACAATACCTGTTTGGGCTCTGCCATCCATAATTTGACGGTAGAAGTAGTATTTCTTCTCCGTGTCGTTTACATAAACACCGTCGTTTTCCATTTTCTCAAGGGTGGCGCGGGCAGTATCGTACACTTCCCTGCTATATATATCTACGCCCTTATCAAGGTTAACCTCTGCCCTGTCTATACGCAAAAAGGTGTAGGGGTTGTCCTTCACCATTTCACGCGCCTCAGCGCTTGACATAACGTCGTATGGGAGAGCTGCGCACTGACCAACAAGGTCATTTCTTGGGCGTAGCGCCTTGAATTTCTTAACTGTTACCATAACTTTACCTCGCTGTGTATTTATATATTATAGTATAAGACTTTTTTCCCTGTTTGTCAACATTTATTATACAAAAAGGCGGGAGAACAAGCTCCCGCCCTACGACGAACCATTTTCGTTTTTCATAGCGGACGACCAATGGTCGCCCCTACAAATTTTGCATTCCCTCGCCCCCTTTGGTGCAAGGGGGTGTCAACATAGTTGACGGGGGGATTGTCAATTTTGCATTTTGCGGCGGGAGGGCATAGGGGTCCTCAAAAACCTTTACGGTTTTTGGGGTTCGCGTGGAGCCCC
>JAZSGX010000015.1:0-17968 GCA_045532975.1 Eubacteriales bacterium
GTGTTATCATTTGCAATCCACTTTGCCTCAAGAGTCAAATCAATGAGTACAACGTGACTGATAAAAGACCATTTTTCCTCACCTAAGTACCAACCGTCAAATGTATAACCAAGCCTGGTTATCTCATTAGGCTCGGCAAGCTTTCTGCCATCCTCCACCTGTACAGGCTCAATGGTTGTACCGTTGTTTGTAACGAAAGTAACTGTGTGATATTCCGTCTTATCATCCTCACTTGGCACGCTTTCGTCAGTGCTGTCACTTGGCTTACTTTCTCCGCCGCCATTTGGCGCACTGCTCTCTGTGGGGTTGTTTCCGCCCGCACCTGTGTCCTCATCCGAGCAGGCTATAAAGCACAGCATAAGTCCTATGCACAAAAGAATTGATATTAATACCTTTATTTTCATAATACTCTCCCTTTATAAAATATCACTCCATATTAATATTACCACGCGCAAATAATAAAGTCAACACACAATCTTACAAATACGGCTTAAAGCAAACAAGCCACCGATTTTGGTGGCTTGTTCTGTTATTTCGCGTTTTATTCTATTCGCTTTTATTTGCCAACCGTTGTGTAGTCCTCGACAAGCATAAAGTTATCAAGATAGAATGGCTGACCAGCACCTGCATTAACGTCAAGGTACATATAAATACCTGTTACAAGGGTGTTTTCGTTCATTTTAGCTCCACCTGCGCGGAAGTATTCAACAGGGACAGCGATATAACCGCACTTGTCAATCATTGAGCTGTTTTGGGCTGTGCCAAAGCAACCGTCGCTACCGTGGGACATTTCCTTCCACTCACTCTCTCCCTCTGCAAGATAGTAAAGGGGAGAATTTCTGTCATAATCATCGGTTCTGTAAACGGTGGCGGTTGAGCCGGAAATCAAGCCAAAGCAAGCCTTTCTAAAGTCAACGCCTGTAAAATCAACCCTGACAACCAAATACTTGTTGTTGCCAAGCTTACCGATTTTATCGGAATCAAGGGTGATGTTAACCTCACTGTTTCCGCTGGAGCTACGAACAATCTTAACCTGACCGTTTTCAATCTCTGCGCGTAGGCTTCCGCTTAAATTAGCGCCATCCAAGCCCTCACAGCTAAAGACGTATGCGTTATCTTCAAAGTCCGCCAATACAATATTGCTATCGTACTTTTCATAGTCATCAGGGTTAACCCTTTCAATCACATAGGAAACGTAGGTTTTAATCTCGTTTCTTCTTATGTCAAACACACGGCATCCGTCATAAGCATCGCCACCCGAATAACCGAGCTTTGAAATTGTAGGAGCTGAGCAAAGCTTAATGCCATAATAATTATACATATAGCTATTGCTATGGTCGTGACCTGTTACAATCGCCTCAACATCCCCACGCTCAAGGATAGTTTCAAAGAGGTCGGTGTCGTAGTAGGATGGGCAAATCGCCTCGCCCTTATCTCCCGAATACTCATAAACAACGTCGGTATTGTTCTTTTCCTTGTCTGCGTATGTGTTTTCAAGTAGCGGAATATGGAACGCCATAATTCCCTTTACAGGAGCGCCTGTATACGCCTCCAATGTTTCGGAAGCGCTCTTGTACCAAGCAATTTGGTCCTCCTTAATGTACTCATAGGAATAGGTTTTGTCCGATGTGCCCGAGTCAAGGAAATATATAACCGAGCCAAGAGTATCGTTCTTATTATAGATACCGTGAACATAGTTACCTGTACCGCTGATGTCCGCCTCATCCTTGGAAATACAGTATTCGTAGCTTTCGTAAACCTTCTGCTGCGCCTCGTTAGACATACCTGCCTCACGGTCGTGGTTACCGTAAACGTGGCACCAAGGAATTTGTTTTTCCTCAATGTAGCCAACTAATTTGTCAATGCAAGCGCGGAGTGAGCTTTCACTACCTGCGCCAACAACATTGTCGCCTGTGAAAACTACAAGATTGGGGTTTTCACGGTCAACCATTGTCTTAATTCTTTCTTGAACTGCGGTTGCATTAGAGCTTGGAGACATATGCATATCCGCCAAAACAAGAACACGGAAGGAGCCGTCATCATTATAGTAAAGCTTGTGCTTAGACTCAAGCAAGGCTCTCGCTTTTTGATTAACCTCGTCAAGCACATCTACAACGCCCGCAAAGGTCATTTTCTCTGCCTCCTGTGGCTTTTCGTCCAAATAGGAGATTTTCTCTCCGTCATAAACGTAGTATTCAGCTATGAATTCCTTTGTCTCATTCTCATCATTAAAGCCAATCATCTTCAAGTCAAAGTATTCGCAAGCGGAGCGTTTAAATGACACGGAATAACCGTTTTGAACGGAAAGCTTGCCGTTTTTCCACTCAACCGAATATCTGTCGTTACCAACAAGAGCGCCAAAATCAAACGCACTCGGCTTTGCAATTTCCAAGTATTTGTCAAGCGCGTCCTTGTTTAATTTAAGACCCATTGTAAAGCTGTTAGCGACTTGATTTACAGAGTAGCCGAGATTTTCAAAAACAGGTGCGTATTCCTTACCGTTTTCGTATTTATCCAAGCAGACAGGACAAAGAATGTAGCCGTAGCCCTTTGCACCGTAGCCATTTTCGTATATAACGCCCTCGTCACCCTCGGAGTGTCCCGACTTGTTAAGAGTAAAGCTGTCCTTTTTGTAATTTGACATATCCCCTGTGTTCTGTGCACCCTTGGGGTTAGAATAGCTGTACGCCGAGCCGTTTTCAACACAGGAGGGCATTTTTTCAATTATGTAAATATGTGCCGTTCCACCTGAGTCACCGGAGAACTTGCCGCCATTTACAATTTCGGCATATTGGCAATCATAAAGCTTTATGTTTTGCTTACCTGTTTCAGTCTTTACGCTGATATTACCTACCTGCTCATCATATGTATTGAACACGCAGTGATAAAATGGCATTGCATCCTCAAAGGAAACCATATATAGGCTCTGAATACCTGCCCAGCAGTCATTTGTAATTGCAAAATCGTAAAACTTCACATTTGTAACAGAAGAGCCACGGGTTACGTTAAAGGCACAATCAACACCCTTAAAGCCACCGTACTCAACGGAATTTTCAAGTGTTAAGGTCTTTTTAACTATATCGTTGTTTCCGTTATTATTTCCGCCAAGGTAACAAATTGCACCTTGACTTGCGCTTGAATTTGTCCTTAATACAGAGGTGTCAACGCAAACGCCCACATCCGCACCGCTGGACATACCAACGTAAATTACAAAAGTATCGTTAGTTGCGTAAAGATACGCATCCTTAATATTAACCGAGCCTGTGGAAATACCTATTAGGTTGCCTGTACCAACCATATCGGCTTTAACGCCATCACCGTAATGGGTGTATTCCTTTGGATTTACAAGCGGGTTTTTACCGTTTAAATTGAGCAAAGCTCCTGCATTGTTAAGGTAAAATGCGGCAGTGGTTGTGTTCTTACCGGAATTACCTGTGTAATTTATTTGATAACCGTTAAAATCAACGTTTACAGTTATCGCCTTAGTAATACTGATGCTACTGTTAAATTCCAAATCGGCTACAAGGGTGACGTTTACCGTATCCCCCTCGATAGCGCCCTCAATAGCACCTGTTATGTCCTCTACTCCGTCAGCCTCAACGTTAAATTCCTCTGCAAAAACGCACAGGGAAAATGTTAATATCGACACGAGCAAAAAGACAAAAAATAAAGATTTCTTCATTTTTTCTCTCCTTAAAATCAATATATAATAATTATAACATTTTGCGCATAAATATTCAAGCAAGCAAAGGCGCTCCGCATTTTTTTGTAGCCTTGAACAAAAAAGGCGCTTTCCTTTTCAGAAAAGCGCCTTGCTTTTTGTTGATTTTATCTAATACCGTAGTTTTCGATAATGTAGTCCATATCCTTGTCGCCGCGACCGGAGAGGCAAATAAGGACAGAGCCCTTGCCCATTTTCTTAGCCAGCTTAATGCCGTAAGCCACAGCGTGGGCGCTCTCAATAGCAGGAATAATACCCTCCAAGCGGGAAAGCTCAAAGAAGGCGTCAATAGTTTCCTCGTCGGAGGCAACGTCATACTTTACTCTGCCAAGAGTGTGCAAAAATGCGTGCTCTGGACCAGATGATGGATAGTCAAGACCTGATGCTACCGAGTAAACAGGAGCAGGGTCACCGTTTTTGTCCTTTAGCATAATACTGTTAAAGCCGTGCATAATGCCCTCCTCACCGTATTGGAGAGTTGCGGCATGGTCACCAAGAGTAGGACCCTTGCCAAGAGGCTCAACACCGTAAATGTCAACAGGGTCGTTCAAAAATCCCGCAAACATACCCATTGAATTAGAGCCACCACCAACGCAGGCAACAACCGCGTCAGGAAGCTCGCCTGTCATTTCAATGAATTGCTCTCTTGCCTCAAAGCCAACAACGCTTTGAAACTCTCTTACCATCATTGGGAATGGGTGCGGACCAACAACAGAGCCTATACAGTACATACTGTTTTCATAGTCCTTTGCGTAAGCCTCAAAAGCCGCGTCAACCGCCTCCTTCAAGGTTGCAAGACCGTGGGTAACCTCAATTACGTTAGCACCGAGTATCTTCATTCTTGCCACGTTGGGAGCTTGCTTTTTAATATCAACGCTACCCATATAGATATCACATTCAAGTCCGAAATATGCAGCCGCAGTTGCCATAGCAACACCGTGCTGACCTGCGCCTGTTTCTGCAATAACCTTTTTCTTACCCATATATTTTGCGAGCAAAACCTCGCCCATGCAGTGGTTAAGCTTGTGCGCGCCTGTGTGGTTCAAATCCTCACGCTTAACGTAAAGCTGTACGTTGCCGTACTTGTTGGAAAGACGCTCCAGGTGTGATATTGGCGTTGGACGGCCTTGGAAATCCTTTCTTATTCTGCGAAGCTCGGAAATAAACTTAGCGCTCTTGCAAATCGTAAAATAAGCCTCGTTTATCTGGTCCATAGCCTTTTTTAATTCGGGGGAAACGTACGCTCCGCCAAACTTTCCAAAATAACCCTCTTCATTTGGGTAGTTCTTTAAATAAGTGTCAAAATTTACTCCATTAAATTCCATAATATAAAACCTCTCTATTTAATTAGACTTTTAATTTTTGTTTATTTTTGTTTCCAAGCGCTTTCCCATTTGTCATTCTGAGGCTTGCCGAAGAATCTTTAAACAGCTTACACCAATTCAATTGGTTCGCACCGAAACAGATTCTTCACTCCGTTCAGAATGACAATATTGTTTTTTACAACAACGGGTATAAATCCTCCCAATGTGGGTTTTCCCTCTCTATCAAGGTCAGTTTTTTGGCTCGTAGCCAGCCTTTTATTTCCTTTTCCCTGTTCAACGCTAAACGCACATCCTTGTATGTTTCAAAATATACAAGCTTATCTATGTTATATTTTTCCGTAAACCCTTCGACTAATTTGTTTTTATGTTCATATACACGCCTTTTTAAATTGTTTGTAACACCTGTATACAAAACCTTATTGTGGCGGTTCGTCAAGATATAAACATAATACACCTTTTTCTCCTCCACAACCAATTTCTTATGATTTAGTGTTTTGTAGATTCTTCACTCCGTTCAGAATGACACTTTTATGCCATTCCGATTCTCTGTTTGACAACCTGAGCGTTCCTGCACTTGTCATCCTGAGCAAAGCGAAGGATCCTTAAACGGTTTGCACCGAATTTGCATGTTATTCACAACGCAAATTAAAATTAACGTACGTCAAGGTCAACTTTGAGGAGCAACGCAGTATAACCATGCTTTTGACGTTTAAAGCATCACACTTTTTGCGTTCAAGAAGCAAGTTAGACAAGGCGCACCGCAAATTTAGGGCGATAACGTACTTCCTGTACTTGAGGTCTAAATCGAGGAGCAACGCAACACAACTATGCTTTTTGCGTTCAAAACGTCACGCTTTTTGCGTTCAAGAAGCAAGTTAGACAAGGCGCACCGCAAATTTAGGGCGATAACGTACTTCCTGTACGTTGAGGTCTAAATTGAGGAGCAACGCAGTATAACGCAGCTTATTGAGCGCAAAAACAAAAATAGCCTCGACAAAAAAGCCACAACAGCTCTTTATGTCAAGGACGAATAAACATCTATCCGCGGTGCCACCTTGAATTTACGCAAAAGCGTACTCTTTTCTCGGGTACTACCATACCCTTAGCCACTAACGTAAGCTCTCACGTCGCAGAATACTCAAAAGCCGTGCTTTCTTTGTTCCGCGCCCTCAACGGTCCATTTGCCAATCTCCCTCTCCCATCTTCCACCAAACGACAGGCTCTCTGTGCAGTTATAAAAGGCTTTATCTCCGCTTCAACGGTTTACTATGCTAATATCTTATCACTCCTTCACCCATTTGTCAATACACTTTTGAAAAAACACGAGGGTTTATTTTTCCAAAAGGGGGTTTTTTAGGTTAAAACCCCCCTTTTTAATTTTAAAAACCCCTTTTCAAATGTCAAAACCACTAATACGAATACTAATACAAATACTAATACTAATACCAATACCTATACTAATACAAATACTAAGTGCCGAAAACAGGTGTCCTCAACGCCGAAAACAAAGGGAAAGAAACGTAAAACGGCGGGAGATAAACCCCCGCCCTACAAAGCAATTTTTCTTCGGCTCTCAAATCATCCTTTACAAAAAAAGAGCAAGCCCAAAGGCTTGCCCATTTGTTATTAAAAATCAACCCATTACTGTGTAAGCAGGGATTTCTACCTCACCTGTTGTACCAACATCTGTAAGATATACGATTTGTGGCTCTACGTTTTCGTCATCAATCAAAACCATAGCCGCGATTATACCGTCAACAAAATAAAATTCGTAAGTACCGCTTCTCTTTTGGTCAGTTATGCCGCCTTGGATTGTTGCGTCCTTAAATTCATATACGTAACAGCCCTTTTCACTGTTAAAGGTCATTAAATCAAAGGTGTCAGCATCCATTTCTATTGACAAAAGCATACCTTGAATTGTAGTGTCAATAGGGTCTGTTTGCATACCTATCATACCGAAATTCTCAACGTACATAATGGTATAGGGAACACCGCCGACCTCTTCGTAATACATTGTCATTGGACCAACCTTCATATATGCGGAATCGGAGTTGACAATATACTCGTTCTCATACTGACCGTTTGTGGAAGTACCCTTTACCGTAAAGTTATCGGTATTGCGCATTGCTTCCCATTGCTCCTTGGTAATCTCAGAGCCAACAATGTCGAGCTTAACGTCCGTGCCACCGCTTGTGCCACCCTCGTTATCGCCTTGGTTTCCGCTGTCGTCACCGCCTTGGTCGTCATCTTCAATCACATATCCCCAAACAACAGGACGATTTGAAGGGTTCCAATAACTATTCCATCCGCTTGGCTGATTTTCTGCCTCGCAGTAAATAGTCAAGCTTGTGCAATCTCTAAATGCATATTCGCCTATGCTTGTAACGCTACTTGGTATTACTATACTTGTTAAGCTTGTACAACCTGAGAATACACTCATGTTCATTCCCGTAACACCATTTAATATTATCACACTTGTTAAGCTTGTGCAACCTTCAAACCCATAAGAAGCTATGACTTTTCCACCGTTAACAACTACCTTTTCGAGACACCCCTTTGGTATGTCTGAAATAACCGTTGCAGGAATAGTTGCTTCCTTTATCGGACAGTCCTGAAACGCAGTTCCCCATATATCCACATCATCTCCCAATATGCAAATACTTGTCACGTTTGTGCAATTATAAAACGCAGAGTCGCCAATTGTTTTCACACTTTCTGGCACAACAATACTTGTTAGACCTGTGCAACCATTAAAAGCTTGCGAGCCTATGCTTGTCACGCCATATGGTATTGTTATGCTTGTAAGATTTGTACATTCTCTAAATATGATCCTTGGTATTCTGGTTAAGTTGCTTGGTAATACCACGGAAGTTAAAGATGTGCAGTGACTAAATGCTCCATCATCAATGCTTATTACACTGTCTGGAATTTCTATACTAACCAATTTACTGCAACCGCTAAATGCAAACTCTCCTATAGTTTTTACACTGTTCGCCATTTCTATTTCTACAAGTCTATTACAACCGCTAAAAGCGTTGTTGCCTATGCTTGTAACACTGGCTGGTATCGTTATGCTTGTCAAACTTGTGCAATCTCTGAATGCATACTCTCCTATACTTTTCACCTCATTTGGCAATGTTACACTCGATAAATTTGAGCATCCATAGAATGAATTATTTTCTATATGCTCGCCCGAAGTTACTACAACCCTTTCAAGCGTTTTGTATGCCCCGACCCTTACACTCAAGCATGCAGCGGCAGGCACCGTGGCATTTTTTATTGGACATTCAAAAAACGCTTTTTCTCCTATATCCGTCAATCCATTGCCTATGATTACATCAGTTAGTTTTTTACACTGGTAAAATGCCCCCCAGCCAATGCTTGTTACACCATTAGGAATCACTATACTCGACAAGCCCGTGCATCTAAAAGCATCTTCGCCAATGCTTATTACACCATTAGGTATTGTTGTGCTTGCCAGTTTTCCGCACCAAATAAATGCGTCATCACCTATGACCTTTGTGCTTTCGTGTATTACACAAGACGATATAGTTGTCTCCTTTGCTTTCACGAGTATCAAGTATGGATTATCGCCATTTCCCAAATATAATGCATTGTCGTGCTCATTATAATTCAACTGATCGCAACCAGAAAACGCATTTCCACCTACGCTTATAACACTATCGGAAATTGTAATCTCTGTTAAGTATGTGCAATCCTCAAAAGCGAATTTGCTTATACTTGTCACGCCACTTGGAATTGTTACTTTTTCTAATTTTGAACCACAAAATGCATATTTGTACATTACAGCATCATCAGGCAACGTTATTTCTGTCTTGTCTCCTACGTAATCTATCAAATAAAATAAGTGATATTTAAAACCATCCTCAGATACCCATTGACAACTTTTTTGTTTGTCAGATGTGTGAATATTCAAAGCATAATAGCCCACATAGCCGTTAGCTTCTTCGCCCATATTTATTTCAAGTTCTGATAAGTTATAAACTTCCAAGAGCTTATTACAATTCATAAAGGCGCTGTTACCTATCGCATTTACGCTACTTGGAATAGTAATGCTTGTCAAATTTTTGCAACCCGTAAACGCATAATTGCCTATACCCGTTACACTGTTTGGTATCGTTACACTTCGAAGATTTGTACACTCTGAAAACAATCTTGCGCTTATACTTGTTAAACCGCTCGGCAATGTTATATTATTTAGACTCGAACATTTGCGAAACGCCTCTGCTTCTACACTTACTACATTATTTGGCAATACTATATCAGTTAAACTATCACACGAAAAAAACGCTTTTTCCCCTATTTTCGTTACACTTTCAGCTATTGTTACACTTGTTAGGTTTTTGCAGTCCTCAAATGCGCGTCTCTCTATGCAATCTCCCGAAGTAATCGTAACCTTTTCAAGCGTATCAGATCCAAAAAATATACCGCAAGCCACGGTAGGAATAATAGCTTCTTTTATAGGACAGTTATCGAACGCAAAATTTTCTATGCTTGTGACACCGTTTCCGATTGATAGACTTGTCAAGCTTGTGCAATCCTCGAACGCACCATAGCCTATGCTTGTGACACTATCGGGTATTGTTATGCTTGTCAAGCTTGTGCAATTATCGAACGCATGTTCGCCTATAATCGTTACCGGCAATCCATTATATGTACTTGGAATAACACACTCATTCGGAACTTTTTTACCATTACCTTTAACCGCATAAGACGAGCCTTCGCTGTTCAATTCATATAAAAGTCCGCCTTCGGCATTGTCATCCCCTTCCGTCTCATCGCTTGAATCGCCCGTACTATCCTGTATGGATGAGCCGGCGCTTTGGCTACCTTGAGTGCTTGAAGGTCTTGTTTCAGTGTCCTGCTCGGTATTGCCGCCACAGGAAACGAAGATAAGACACAAGCACAAGCAAAGCGCAATTAAGATTGATACTAACAATGTCTTTTTCATTTTCTTTTCTCCTTAAAAATGTTTTTTGTTTATTTTAAACGGTTGCCCGATAAAATACAGTTGTTTTTTGTCGCCCTAAAATCTCCGATTGTCATTCTGAGGCTTGCCGAAGAATCTTTTAGCGGATTGCACCAATTTTGTTAGCCCGCGCCATATCAGATTCTTGCACAAGGCATACTTCGTAATCACTCCGTTCAGAATGACAATTCTGTATATCAACGCAAAAAGCCATATGCAGAAAAATCCCTGTCATATGGCTTTATTTATCTTAAATTTTGACGTGCAAAAATTACAGAGTTAGCCTCTGTAGGTAGGTAGGTAGGTAGGTAGGTAGGTAGGTAGGTAGGTAGGTAGGTAGGTCATTGTCCCACACTTTTGCATACTTTGTCAACCCCTTTTTTGTAAATTTTTGCACAAATTTATTTTAGCACACTAAAGTAACCCTGTCAATATTTTTGTATAAAAAACGGGCTAAAAATTTGAAGTGAACCCCAAATAGTTCACTTCAAATTAGCCCGTTTTTTATACGTTTAATAATTCCTTTTCCTCGGTCTTGACAGGCTCCAAGGCTTGTGTGTCACCAAGACCGCCCAAAGTCGGGATTTCTTCCTTTGCCTCAAGGTTTTTCTTTGCAGAATTTAGCATAAGCTTAATTCTGTTAAGCTGGTTAACCTCGGAAGCACCCGGGTCGTAGTCAACCGCCACAATATTGGACTCGGGGTAATTCTTGCGGAGCAGCTTAATTACTCCCTTGCCAACAACGTGGTTAGGCAAGCAAGCAAAGGGCTGAATACAAACGATATTCGGCGCACCTGTCTTAATAAGCTCAACCATCTCACCCGTTAAGAACCAACCCTCACCGTACTGATTACCGATAGACAAGAAGGGCTTTGCAAGACGGGCAACCTCGCTAATCTTAATAGGTGAGTCAAACCTCTTGCTGTTTTCAAGTGCCTTAATCGCAGGCTTACGTATCATTTCAATAGCCTTAATGCCAAGCATAGACTTGAACTTTGAGCCCCACTTAATGCCCAAAAATCTGTGCTTATAAACAGAGTTATATAAGCAGTAGTTTAAGAAGTCGATAAGGTCAGGCACAACCGCCTCTGCCCCCTCACTCTCAAGCAAATCAACCAAATGGTTGTTCGCAAGTGGCATATACTTAACAAGAATTTCACCAACAACGCCAACGCGAGGCTTTTTCAATTCCTCATTTATGGGTAGCTCGTCAAACTCCTTAACAATGTCGCGACAAACGGTCTTATATTTATACTTTGTCTTGCTGTTTGTAAACAAGTCAATAGCAATGTCGCGCCACTTTTTATGTAAAGCGTTTGCTGAGCCTACCTCAATTTCATAAGGACGGGTCCTGTATAGGCAACGCATCAAAAGGTCGCCAACAATAACTCCCTTCAAGGCGCTTATGAGCATACCCAGCTTCGGCTTAAAGCCCTCGTTTTTCTCAATGCCCGAGGCATTTAAGGAAATTACGGGGATATGGGACATACCAACCTTGTCAAGAGCGCGTCTGATAAAGCCAACATAGTTACTTGCACGGCAGCAGCCGCCTGTTTGGGTCATTATAATAGCAAGCTTATTTGTATCATACTTGCCCGACATTACCGCTTCCATAACCTGACCCACAACGGTAATCGAGGGGAAGCAGGCATCGTTATTAACGTATCTTAATCCTACGTCAATAGCTCCGCGGTTGTCGTTTGCCAAAACCTCTAAATTATAGCCGTACTTTTCAAAAATCGGCTCTAAAATATCAAAATGTATAGGCGACATTTGGGGCGCTAAGATAGTATAGCCCTCGTCAAACATCTTTTTTGTAAACTCTGTTCTTTCGTACTTAACAGGCTTAACCTGTGGTAAGATGCCCTTTTCACGTCTCATATTCATGGCGGAAATTAGGCTTCTTATTCTTATTCTCACCGCGCCTAAGTTATTTACCTCGTCTATTTTCAAAACGGTGTAAAGCCTGCCTGAGCCTTCCATAATTTCGGACACTTGGTCGGTTGTTACCGCATCAAGTCCACAGCCGAAGGAGTTTAACTGTATAAGCTCCAAATTCTCGTGCTTGCGGACAAAGGTTGCCGCATTGTAAAGACGTGAGTGGTAAACCCATTGGTCGTTTACGCGCAGGCTCTCAATCTCGTCAAACACCTCGGGCAAAGAGTCCTCAGTGAATACATTAAAGCCATAGGATGCAATAAGCTCAGGAATACCGTGGTTGATTTCCGGGTCGATATGGTAGGGTCTGCCTGCCAAAACAATACCGCGAGCGGTATTGTCCGCACCCATTTTATCAAGAATTTCCTTGCCCTTTTTCTTAATATCGTCCTTTGCCTTAGCCTGCTCAGCCCAAGCCTTGTTAACAGCGCGCTTTATCTCATCCACGTCAATATCATAGCCTCTTTCGTTAACAAAGTAGCTAAGGAGCCTTTGATATGCGGTTTTTTCGTCAGTCAATGCAATAAACGGGCGCAAATATTTAACCTGACCCTCAACGATTTCCTCTACGTTATTTTTAAGGTTTTCCGAGTAGGAAACAACAATAGGACAGTTAAAGTGGTTTTGCGCGCTTTCCTTCTCCTGCTTTTCATAGAAAACACAAGGGTAGAAAATTGTTTTTACACCCTCATCTATTAGCCACTTAATGTGACCGTGGGAAAGCTTAGCAGGGTAGCATTCGCTCTCAGAAGGGATGGTGTCCATACCAAGCTCGTACAATTTTCTTGTAGATTTAGGTGACAAGATAACTCTAAAGCCAAGCTCACGGAAAAAGGTTGCCCAGAACGGATAGTTTTCGTACATATTGAGTACACGAGGAATACCAATTTCCCCTCTCGGAGCATTTTGTATTTCCAACGGCTCATAGTCAAAAAGCCTTGCCATCTTGTACTCAACAAGATTTTCGCCCTTTTGCGCTCCCTTTTCCTCTCCTAAGCCCTTTTCACATCTGTTACCTGTAATGTGGCGTCTGCCACCGGGGAAGGTGTTGACGGTCAAGAGGCACTTGTTGTTACAGCCTTGACATCTTACTGTTTTTGTGTCATATGTAAGCTTTAAAATTTCATCTATCGGCAAGGTAGACGTTTGTTGTCCCTTGTGTCTTTCCCTTGCAATCAAAGCCGCACCGAAGGCACCCATAATGCCTGAAATATCAGGACAGGTAGCCAAAACGCCCGACACACGCTCAAAGGCGCGAAGCACCGCTTTGTTATAGAATGTACCGCCCTGCACAACAACGTGCTTACCCAAATCCGAGGCGGAGTTTAGCTTAATTACCTTGAATAGCGCATTTTTAATAACGGAATAAGCAAGTCCTGCGGAAATATCGTTAACCGTTGCCCCTTCCTTTTGCGCCTGCTTTACGTTAGAGTTCATAAACACGGTACAGCGAGTACCCAAATCAATGGGATTTTCGGCAAAAAGGGCAAGATTTGCAAACTCTGCGGCGGTGTGCCCCAAGGAATTTGCAAAGTTTTCAATAAACGAGCCGCAGCCCGAGGAGCAAGCCTCGTTCAAAAGAATGTTGTCAACACTGCCATTCTTTATTTTTACACATTTCATATCTTGACCGCCAATGTCGAGCACACAGTCAACCTGTGGGTCAAAAAACTCAGCGGCGGTGCAGTGAGCAATAGTTTCAACCTCACCGCAATCAAGATTAAAAGCGGATTTTAATAGATTTTCGCCATAGCCTGTTGAACAGGAGTAAGCAATTTTAGCGTCCACAGGCAAATGGTCGGAAACCTCCTGCATTGCCCTTATGGCGGTCTTGATAGGCGAGCCCTGGTTATTGGAATAGAAGGAGTACAAAAGCTCTCCCTCAGAGCCAATCAAGGCAAGCTTTGTGGTAGTAGAGCCTGCGTCTATACCAAGATAGCAATCTCCCTTATATGTGGAAATATCGCCTCTTTTAACGCACGCCCTTTGGTGACGCTCGTTAAACTCATCCAATGCCTCTTGACTGTCAAAAAGCGGCTCAAGTCTTTTAAGCTCAAACTTCATTTCAATTCCGCTATTGAGCCTGTCAATCAAGGCAGAAACATCCATAGAGTTAGCATCCTTAGCCTCTAAGCCCGCACCCATTGCCGCAAACAAATGGGAGTTTTCGGGGTCAACCGTTGTTTCGGGAGTGAGCTTTAAGGTTCTTATAAATGCCTTTTTTAATTCGGGCAAGAAGTGTAAGGGTCCACCCAAAAAAGCAACACAGCCGCGGATTGGCTTACCGCAGGCAAGGCCTGACACCGTTTGATTTACAACGGATTGGAAAATGGAAGCGGATAAATCCGCCTTTGTCGCACCCTCGTTAATAAGTGGTTGTATATCCGTCTTTGCGAAAACACCACAGCGTGCTGCAATAGGGTAAATCTGCTTATAATTCTCTGCTTCTGTATTTAATCCGCCGGCATCTGTTTGCAAAATAGCTGCCATTTGGTCAATAAACGAGCCTGTACCGCCTGCACAAATACCGTTCATTCTCTCCTCGACGTTATTTCCGTCAAAGTAAATAATCTTTGCATCCTCACCGCCAAGCTCAATGGCAACGTCCGTCTGCGGAGCAACGAATTTAAGAGCTGTTGCCACCGCCGCCACCTCTTGCACAAAGCCGATTTCAAGCGCTTTGCCAAGATTAATTGAGCCTGACCCTGTGATTTTCAATTTTAATTTGCACTCGCCAAGCTTTTCCCGTGCCTCACAAAGAAGCTCGCATAAAGTTTCCTTTGTATGGGCGCAATGCCTTCTGTATTCGCCAAATATAATTTCTTTACGTTCGTTCAAAATAACAAGCTTAACCGTAGTTGAGCCAACGTCAATTCCTGCTAAATATGTAGCCATACTGTCCCTCCACCGTAACTAATTTAATATAAAGAGGTCCCAAAAATTCAATTTTCGGGCAAGATAAATTCAACCTTAATGGGAAATAGTTTTTTCGCCTACTACTCCATTATACTTACTATTATATATTATAATTGTTACAGAAATTTGAACAAACACAAAAAATCGACATTTTATAAAAAAGGGACGAAATTCGTCCCTTTCATCTTTACCTATTGTATGCACCTTAGCTGTCTATTTGTCCCATACCTCGTTTGACAGATATCTCATACCCGTGTCGGGAAACAAGGTTACAATATTTTTCCCCTTTTCACGCCTTGCAATTTCCAAAGCGGCACAAAGCACACAGCCCGAAGAAATACCTGCCAATACCCCTTCATTTTTGGAAATTTCCCCTGTATATTTATACGCGTCCTCGTCACTGACAGTTATGATTTCGTCGTAAATCTCTCTGTCAAGCGTAGACGGAATAAAATTCGCGCCAATGCCCTGTATTTTGTGTGGTCCCGCCACTCCGCCACTCAAAAGTGGGCTGTTTTTCGGCTCAACCGCCACAATTTTTACATTTTTGCATTTTTCTTTGAGGTATTTTCCCACTCCGCTAATAGTTCCGCCTGTACCCACAGCGCACACAAAATAATCAATTTCTCCGTTCATATCCTCATAAATTTCAGGACCTGTGGTTAGGTAATGCGCCTCTGGATTTGCCATATTTTCAAACTGTCCTGCCACAAAGGAGTTGGGTGTTTCCCTAGCTATTTTTTGCGATAGCTCATTAGCTCCCGCCATACCGAGCCCACCGTTGCTTAGCACAACCGTTGCCCCATAGGCTTCCATTGTTTTTATTCTCTCACGGGACATTGTATCAGGCATTACAATAACAACCTTGTAGCCACGGCTTGTGCCTATTCCTGCAAGACCAATGCCTGTATTACCCGAGGTTGACTCAATAATAGTCCCGCCCGCCTTGATTTTTCCATCTCTTTCCGCAGTGTCTAAAATATGCAAAGCCACCCTGTCCTTAGCAGAGCCACAGGGATTTAACATTTCAAGCTTGGCAAAGATTTTGCAATCAAGACCGTATTTTTTCTCAATATTTACAAGCTCCAAAATCGGTGTTTTACCGACAAGCTGACTTATAGAATTAAAAGCTCCCATAAAATCCTCTCAAAATACCATTTTTAAAATTTTATCATACTTACTCATACGTTGTCAACGAAGAAAATATATAAAACTACTTTATTTTTCCGCAAATATGTGGTAAAATACTAAGTAACTACAAAAAATGGGGGACAATATGGCATACGGAATTATTTTTGACCTTGACGGTACCCTTGCCGACACAATGGACGACCTAAAAACCGCCATCAACTCAACTCTTGCCATTTTAGGCTATGAGCCGAGGGCAAAGTTTGAGCTTTTGAATTTTATAAATAACGGCTCTCGCGAGTTTGTGCGCCGAAGCCTGCCCACCGCTGTGCAAACAGAGGATTTTATTATTGACAGTGCCCTTGAAATTTACGGTCAAGAGTACGAAAAATGCTTTTGCGACAAAACAAGGGCCTTTACAGGCATTTACGAAACAGTGCAGGTTTTGAAAAACGAGGGCTTTAAGCTTGGGGTTTTGTCAAACAAGCCTGATAGATTTGTTAAAACCATAGTTGCAAGGCTCTTTGGCTTTAATACCTTTGATTTTGTCTTGGGTCAAAGCGATTTACCAACCAAGCCAAATCCCACCAGCGCTCTTTACGTTGCAAAGATGCTAAAAGCCAAGCCATCAAGATGTATCTTTGTCGGCGACTCCGACGTAGATATTAAAACCGCAATCAACGCAAAAATGCGCTCAATCGGTGTTTCCTGGGGCTACCGCAACATTGACCTTTTAACCGAAACAGGGGCAGATTATATAGCAAACACCCCTGCCGAAATTATCGAGCACGCCAAGGAATGTGTCCGCATTTCCAAGCTTGAAAAGAAAATGAAGCACAAGGAACCGCAACAATAAGCAACAAAAATCCTCTCCAAATTGGAGAGGATTTTTTAGTATAAATCATTCTTCCGCTAACTTTACAAAGGCAACCTCTTGCCACCTTGATATACCCTGTGGTGGGTTCTCCTCTACGAACTTAACTGCAATAATCTTTCTTGTTGAGTCAGGGAAGACAGGGGACGGTGGTGTGTCTTGAAAAACGGGCGCCCCGAAATCGCAAGCGATTTATAGGAGATACATTTTCTAACGGAAATGCGCTGCGCCACGGCTACCCTTGCAAGCAGAATCGCCTTAGGCTTGCGTCCGAACTCTATTCAAGGCAAAGCCTTGAATGAGGTTCGAAGCGACAGGGTGCGACATAAAAAGATAAAGGACAGGTAAAAGCCTGTCCTTTTATCTTTATGGCGCGCCCCGGGAGAGTCGAACTCTCGACCTACCGGCTCGTAGCCGGGCCCCCTATCCGCTGAGCTAGGGGCGCAACTGCTTGTTAGGGGAAGACAGGGGACGGGGGTGTGTCTTGACAAATTCGAACTTTTGTGTTAAACTAGAAATCGAAGAACGGAGGATTACAAAATGTCAAGACAAGCTCGTGCTCTTAGTAAAACAGGTATATACCATATTATGCTGAGAGGAATAAATCAACAGCAGATATTTCAAGAGGAAGAAGATTATAAGAAGTTTATAGAAATCGTTAAGGAATGTAAGGAAGCGAAGCTGTTTAACATATATGCGTACTGTCTTATGGGCAATCATATTCATTTGCTGCTCCAAGAGAAAGAAGAAGTAATCGGACAAGTAATGAAAAGAATAGCAAGCAGATTCGCAAGTTGGTATAATATCAAGTATCAGAGGATAGGACATCTTTTTCAAGACAGATATAAAAGTGAGCCTGTAGAAACCACGGAGTATTTTTTAACTGTTTTGAGATATATTCATAAAAATCCTGTAAAGGCATATATATGCGATTGCATAGATGAATACAAATACAGCAGCTATCAAGAGTACATAGGAAAAAAAGATTTGATAGATGACGAATTTGTATACGGATGCATAAGTAAAGAAAGATTCATTGACTTTCATATCATGGAAACTAAAGAAATATGTATGGA
>JAZSGX010000099.1:0-9628 GCA_045532975.1 Eubacteriales bacterium
ATTGCTAAATATCTTTGATATGCCTCTTCCCACTCAGCTGTATGTTGAGGCTCATATACTTTAATGTCAAATGAATTTCTGATAACCTCTCTAGCCTGTGCAACGTCCTTGATTTCACCGGAGGAAATTGCCTGCATTGCAATATTACCCATTGCAGTTGCCTCAACAGGACCAGCATATACAACTCTGTTAGATGCATCTGCTGCATACTGGCAAAGAATTTTTTCCTTAGTTCCACCACCAACAATGTTAATGGAGGAATAATGCTTGCCTGTCATATGCTCAATAGCCTCAATAGTCTGTCTGTAGCAAAGAACAAGGCTTTCGAATATACATCTTACAAACTCTCCGATTGTCTCGGACACGTGCTGACCTGTCTTCTTACAGAATTCTCTGATTCTCGAAGGCATATCGCCCTGAGGATTAAAGAGCTGATTGTTAGGATCAATAAAGCACTGGAATGGCTTGGATTCAAGCGCCTTGGCGGTAAGCTCATCAAAGGAGATATCAAGTCCCTCTCGCTTCCACTGTCTTCTTGACTCCTGCTCAAGCCAAAGACCCATAATATTCTTCAAGAATCTAATCTTGCCACCTGCTCCACCCTCGTTTGTGAAGTTGTAGCGCATTGATTCTGCGTTAATAACAGGCTCATCATTTTCAACGCCCATCAAGGACCATGTGCCGCTGCTTATATAAACAAAATCGTCACCGCGCTTAGCGGGAACAGCAATAACAGCACTTGCAGTATCGTGAGCCGCAATGTTAACAACGTCTGCCTTAATATCTCCAAGCTCGGAAATCAATGCAGGGGTAAGCTTACCAATTCTATGTCCCGGCATAACAACCTCGGAGAAAAGATTCTCTCTTATACCGAATTTGTTCAAAAGCTCTGTTGAAATTGCTCTTTTCTTTGCATCAAGCACTGCACCTGTTGATGCGATAGTATATTCTGTAAACTTTTGACCTGTCAAGAAGTAATTAAGCAAGTCAGGGGTGAACAAAAGTCTGTCTGCATTTTCAACAATATAAGGTCTGTCTCTTAAATCTGCTGCTAATTGGTAAATGGTATTAAAATTCATTGTTTGAATACCTGTAATACCGTAAAGCTGTTCAAATGGCATTGTTTTAAAAGCGTATGGTTGAATACCGTCAGTTCTTGCATCACGGTAATGATACGGATTAGCCATAAGCGCTCCCTTTTTGTCTACATATCCATAGTCAACACCCCAAGTATCGATACCGATACTTGCAATATCCTTGTCCTCGGACAAAGCGCATTTAGAAATGGATGCTTTAATTTCGTGGAAAATTCTTAAAATATCCCAGTTAAAATTACCGTTTGTATTTACAGGCTCGTTTGGAAAACGGTGGTTTTCATTAATCTCGAATTTTTTGCCATCAAATGAACCAACTATACCGCGGCCGCTTGAAGCGCCAAGGTCGATTGCGAGCATTTTAAGTTTAGACATATTTGTTATTCCTTTCAAAGTAAATTTTGCGAAAAAATCGCGCCGCTATAATTATACCAACGGATGAAGAAAATTTCAAGTCCTTTATATAAAAATATATATTATTTTAGCTCAATTACGGTTACGCCAAAATCTCCCTCTCCGTATTCTCCGTTACGGTATTTCTTTATTCTGTAATCCTTGCGGAAAAATTCCCACAGACCACGGCGTAAAGCACCTGTACCCTTTCCGTGTACAATAGTAACGCTTTTGACACCGAACATTTGTGCCTCGTCAAGATATTTGTCAATATCAAGCCACGCATCCTCAATATTTTTACCGCGTACGTCGCAAGACGGAGAAAATTCCTTTGTTACAAAAATCTTTTGCTTGTTATTTGTTTTAGTACGGGGAGCATCTTGAGTAACAGCGTTTGATAAGGCAAGGTTTTTAATATTGGTTTTTGTCTTAACAATACCAGCTTGTACGGTAACGTTGCCGTTTTTGTCGGGATTGTCAAGTAAAACACCCTCAGTACCGAGATTTCTCAGTATAACCTTATCACCCTTTGCTAAGGGGCGAGGTAATTCGTAATTTTCTTCTATTTCCTCTATTGGATTATATCTATCGTCATCCTCAGAGAGCTTGGAGCGTAAATCCTTTTTTAATTTGCCATATTTACTTGAAAAGTCCAGTGCGTCCTTTTCTTTTTGGATTTTATCAAGCTTAGTAAAAATAAACTCAGCGCTGGCACGGGCACCTGTAATCATCTGGCGTGCCTTTTCAAGCATAGCTTCGCTTTCACGCTCTGCGTTTGATAGCTTTGATTTTAGCTCGCTTTCCGCTTGGGTTTTAAAGGTGTTAAAGCTTTCTCTTTCCTTTTTCGCTTCTTCTCTTTCCTTGTCAAGAGCGAGTCTTGTGGCTTCAAGTCTTTCGATTACAGCCTCAAAGCTACGGGAGTCATCGGAAATTAATTCTTTAGCTCTTGCAATTATATTGTCAGAAATACCAAGCTTTTGAGAAATCAAGAAAGCGTTGGATTTACCCGGAGCACCGATTATAAGCCTGTAGGTTGGCTTGAAGGTGTTTATATCAAATTCACAGGAAGCATTGGACACTCTGGCAGTGTTCAAGGCAAATGCCTTCAATTCAGCATAGTGTGTTGTTGCGGCGCATAAAGAGCTTTTTGCAAGAACGCTTTCAAGCACGGATTGAGCAAGGGCAGCACCCTCGATAGGGTCTGTTCCAGCACCAAGCTCATCGAATAGCACCAACGAATTCTTTGTTGATGTGTTAAGAATATTAACGATTGACACCATATGTGACGAGAAGGTCGAGAGAGATTGCTCTATACTCTGTTCATCACCGATATCGGGAAATACGCCGTCAAACATACAAATGCTTGCGTTATCGCAGGGCAACTGTAAGCCCGATTGTGCCATTAATGAAAATAAACCAAGTGTTTTAAGAGTTACGGTTTTACCGCCTGTATTAGGACCGGTTACAACCAACATATCGTATTCTCCGCCAAGAGAAACATTTATAGGAACAACTTTTTGGGGGTCTAATAAGGGGTGTCTTGCTCTGTCATAAACAACCTCACGTCTATCGCTAAATGTAGGACGAACTGCGTTCATTTTATATGAAAGCTCGGCACATGCAAAGCAAAATGCAATTTCGGTTATATTTCGATAGTTAGAGGTAAGCTGCATACCAAAATCGGAAATTTGTGCTGAAAATTCAGCCAAAATTCGCTCAATTTCTGCATTTTCCTGTCCCATTAACGTTCTTAGCTCGTTATTAGCTTCTACAACAGCCAAAGGTTCAATAAACAAGGTTGCACCTGTACCTGAGGTATCGTGGATTAGTCCCTTAATATCGTTCTTGTCCTCAGATTTAACAGGTAAAACATATCTACCGTTTCGCATTGTAACCAAAGCTTCTCTTAGGTGCTTTGACTTTTCTCCAACTAAGTAGCTTTGCAAAACCTCGCGTATTTTATTTGTTTGGTATCTAATTTTGCGTCTAATATCAGCTAAAGCAGGGCTGGCATCGTCCGCTATTAAGTCCTCACCTATAATTGCTTTAAAGATTTTGCTTTCCAGAGATTTGTTTGGTACTAATCTTTCAAAAATTTCAGAAAGCGCGCAAGGCTTTATTGCATCGGTATGAATATATTCAAGTAATGAGCGTGAGGTATGGAGGACGGATGCAACGTCCAGAATTTCCCTTGGGGAAAGAATTGAATTTTTCTCCGCCTTTTCAACAGTATCCAAAATTTCGGGAATACTGTTAAATGAAGGTGCGCCCTTAATTCCGGACATAGCTTTTGCGTTATCTGTAAGCTCTTGCCTGCGTAAAACCGTGTCCTTGTTGGCACTTGGGCTTAATGATAATGCTCTCTTTTTTGCGCCCTCTGTTTGAGCATAGGAAGAAAGCATATACAAAATTTTGTCGTATTCAAGTATCCTTACGGATTTTTCAAGATTTAACATGTTTCTCCTTAAATGAGCATTGATTTATAGAAATCAAGTGAAAAGAATCCTCTTTCCAAATGGTTTAACAAGTATTTTTCCGCTGAATCAAAAAGGCTTGTCCATTCCGTGTCCTCTAAAGAAAAGGACAAAACTCTTTCCTGTCTTGCGTTAATTATGAAATTAAAAGCATCAACAACTGCCTGCGAAAGAATACACAAGGGCTTATTTAAGCCCTTTTCGGCAAACGGATTGTCCTCGGCTTGGAAGCTTACCTTATTTTTACAGCCTTGGCAGGTTATTACACCGTCAATTATATCAAAATAATACGAGCCTGTGCTTTTTTCGTGGCATACACAACAAGCATCCATATCAGGAGCAAAGCCAAGCTCGGACGCCAAACGGATTTCAAAGGTAGCGCGTATTACCTCAAGGGGCTTTATATCCTTAGAAATGGCATAAAGCATATTTAAGGTCAAGCGCAAAATTTCGTCATCGTTATTGCCTTCTTGAGTAACGTCGTTAATAACGTCACATATAAAGGATGCAAGGGAAAGCTTTAATATGTCATTTCTTATGTCGTAATAGTTCTCTATTAAATCACTGTCGACAATGTAATAAAAGTTCCCTTTCTTTCTCAAGCCAAAGGAGGCGTAGCAAAAAAGCTGAGTGCTTGTCATATGCCTATTGCGTACGCTTTTAGCACCTTTTGCAATAACGGGCAGCTTGCCGTATCTTTCTGTAAGTACAGTTAAAATTTTGTCATTCTCACCAAGGTCACGCTCAGATATAACCAAGCCGTTTTGTTTAATTTCCGTCATTGTAAATCCTTCAAATTATAGCCAAGGTTATTAAGGTTTAAGGTGCTGTCGCGCCACTTCTCTTTTACCTTTACCCATAAATTCAAGTAAACCTTTACGCCGAAAAATCTTTCCAGGTCTTCTCTTGCGTAAGTACCGATTCTTTTAAGTGTATCACCGTTTTTACCAATGATGATGCCCTTGTGCGATGCTTTTTCACAGTAAATATCGGCACGAACGCGAATAATACTACCCTCGTCCTTAAATTCCTCAATGGCAACAGCTGTGCCGTGGGGAACCTCGTCACTAAGAGTTCTTAAAATTTTTTCCCTTATGGTTTCGGAAACTATGCTTCTTTCGGGCTGGTCTGTTATGATATCTTCTGGGAAAAACCATTCGCTTTCGCACAAAAATTTCTCACATTCCTTAATTACAGCATCAACGCCTTGGTTTTTAGAAGCGCAGGTTGGCACAACAGCATCAAAATTGTAATATTCGTCATATTGAGAGATTGTTTTGGCTATTTGCTCAGGGTTTGACATATCGGTTTTATTCAATACCAAAATTGAAGGCAGCTGAGATGCCTTTATCTTCTCAATAATATTTTTTTCAATTTCACCGATTTCGTGGCAAACGTCGGCAATCAAAATAACCGCGTCAGAGTTTCCTATTGACGAGCCGGAAGCGGCGAGCATATATTCACCAAGCTTTGTTCTCGGCTTTTGAAATCCGGGTGTGTCCAAAAATACAATTTGAGTTTCATCCTTAGTATAGATACCTGTAATTCTGTTACGCGTTGTTTGGGGCTTTGAGGAAACGATTGCTACCTTTTCACCTAAAATAGAGTTTAAAAGTGTGCTTTTGCCCACGTTTGGACGTCCAACTATCGCTATAAATGCAGTCTTTCTCATTAAAATCCTATTATCTCCATAATTTCTTTTTGTTTTCTAAACATTTCATCCTCATCCTCTTGTGAGGTCTCGTGGTCATAGCCAAGCAAATGCAAGGTTGAATGTACAGTTAAAAATGCCACCTCGTGGTAAAGGCTATGATAAAGGTGGTAGCCCTGTACAGCAGCTCTTTCAAGTGAAATTACAATATCGCCAAGGGGTACAGACTCAATAGGTGGCAATGAAGTCAAATCATCAAACATAGGGAAGGACAAAACGTCTGTTGCACTGTCTTTGTTGCGATATTGATCGTTTAATTCCTTAATTTGCTCGTTATCCGTAAAGGTGACGGACACCTCTACATCTCTGTCAAAGCCTTCATATACAAGGGTGTTGAAAATTGCCTTGCGGACAACAGCCCTCATCGCAACCCTTACTTCATATAATTCTTGATTATCTTTAAAATCAACAGTTAAGTTCATTTTTTAAATCCTTTGTTTTCTTTGAAATTTTTTCTTTCCGTTTCGTATTTTTCGTAAGCTACGATTATTTTTTGTACAAGCTTGTGACGTACAACGTCCTTTTCGTTAAACTGGTGTATAGAAATGCCGTCAATGTCCTTGAGTACCTTAACAGCTTCCGCCAAACCGCTCTTTTTGCCATCAGGCAAGTCTGTTTGTGATAAGTCACCCGTTACAACAACCTTTGAATTAAAGCCGATACGTGTCAAAAACATTTTCATCTGCTCAGGGGTTGTATTTTGCGCCTCGTCAAGTATAATAAACGAGTCATCAAGCGTGCGACCGCGCATATAAGCAAGTGGAGCTATTTCAATAATCTGTCTCTCCATATATTTCAAACAGGTTTCGTTGCCAAGCATTTCATATAAGGAGTCATAAAGAGGGCGCAAATATGGGTCAATTTTGCTTTGCAAATCTCCTGGTAAAAAGCCTAAACGCTCTCCTGCTTCAACTGCGGGACGGGTTAATATAATTCTGCTTACTTCCTTATTGCGCAAAGCTTTAACTGCCATTGCAACAGCCAAAAAGGTTTTACCTGTTCCGGCAGGACCGACACCGAGAGTTACGGTATTATTTTTAATGTTATTAACATAGCGCTGTTGACCTAAGGTTTTTGCTTTTATGGGTCTGCCCTTTGCACTGACACAAAAGCAATCATCATCAAGCTCGTTTAACTCATTTGTCCTTTTATCTTGCACCATTGAAATAACGTAGTCAACGGTTTGGTCAGTGATAACGCTGTTCATTTCCGTCATCTTATTTAGATACATAAGCACTTCGTAAGCATTGTTAACACCGTCAGTCTCACCGGAAATTGTAATACAATCCCCAATTTCACTGTTTGACGGACGGTTGATAATTCTTACTCCAAAAGCATTTTCGATTGCATTTATATTTGCATCAAAGGCGCCAAATATAGCGCTTGTTGCTCCTGGGGAGGATGTGTTTAAGTATTTTTCAGCCATATACGCTCCTTTTATTTGTCAACGTAAAATTCCTGTGTTTTTGCTATATTTTCAAGGCAATAAAGATTGCAGTAAATATAAAACCCTTTTTCGTCAAAGGACGTTTTTACCTCTTTGCTAATCAGTTCAGCGTTTAGTAGCGCCTTGTCCATCTCTTCCCTCAGTTCAATAAATGCCATATCGGTTGCTTCTTGCTTACTAAGAACTACGGGTATATTTTTGTATTCATACAAGGACGTGGTAATTATTTCAAAAGGTATCTTCTTTATGCCAAAAACGCTGATTTTATCTCTTATTTCTATTTTATCATAAAATACCTCTTGATTTCCATACTTTGAAGAAAAATTTATATAAAAATTATATATTTTATAGTCCTTTTCGGTGTACTTTTTTCCTGTATATTCCTTCTTTGTGCTTTTATATGGAATTTCTATTTTAATTTCCTTGTTTACGTACGCCATTATCTCTCCCTTTGCCTGCTCGTAGCGAATGCCCTGTGACTGGGAATTTATCACCCCACTAATTAAAATATCTCCTTTTTTTACAACCTGTCCTGTTGATACAATTCTCTTTCCGTTCAAAACGCGTATTTCTTCAATGTATCCGTCACTCTTTGCAACCACATTGGTATATGTGGGTTCTTTGGATGTTTCTTCATTCTTTTTCTCTTTTACATATACGTTTGCAATGTTGCCTTTAATGTTTACGGATACCCATGCCAAGCTTTTGCTGTTTAATAAGATTTTATTATGTAATTCATCGTAATCAATATTTGGAATATAAGTTCCCTCACAAAGTCCAACCTTCTCTAATTCCGCAAGTATTTCATTATTTGATACGCTTTTGTTTCCCTTAATATTTATTTCCCAAACTACTCTTGATGAGAAAATTAAAGCAATTATTAAAAAGGCAAAACCTACAATTATACCCGGTCGTGTCTTTAATTTTGCTATTTGTTCTAATTTTCCTTCAATTTTAACAAAATTTGATTCAATTTGATTTAAGGTTAACATTCTTTCGTATTGCTGTTTTTCTTTGCTTTTTATAGTTATGCTAAAAATTTTATTATCCGTGTCTTCAATTTTGATATAGGTAAGTGAATTGGCTAAAATCAAGCTCAAAATCTTGCATTTGTCAGATTTTGAAAATATGATTTTGTACTGTGTTAGTAGTGCTTTTTTCATGCTAAGCTCTCAATATTGTAAGAAAAAATTTTGCCGCGAATGCATACTCGACCTTGCGAAAAGGTAAGCATTGATAATTCCTCGCCGATAATTTTTAAAATATAGTTTTTTGACCTAATGATTATCTCTGCCGTTTCATATTTCTTTATACCAATACAACCGTCTATTGATAGCATCGTATTACCTATCATCTGGGCGCTTGGAACGGTAGATAAGCTTTCGAGAGGAATATCGAATTTTTCGGAAATTATTTCACTTAACTTCTTTTTTTGCATTGTTTTTACCTCATAAAACATATAATTTACTATTAAATTATTATGTATTTGAGGTGACTGTCATTACATACAAAATTAAGAATATTGCATTATTAATTGCAACTATATGGATTTTTTGTGCTTTTTTAATCAATAGTGAATTAGTAGCAAAAAAAGGAATAGAAGCAATGTCACTCTGCTTTTTCAGGATTATTCCAAGTATCTTTCCGTTTATGGTTTTATCTTCGTTTTTGCTGAAAACAGGATTGCTAAACCATATATTTTCAAAAAATAAATTTTTAAACATAGTTATAGTGTCTTGGTTAAGCGGATTTCTTGTCGGACCAAAATATTTAAGTGAGTTAAATAGTCAAAATGACTTTACAGACGCAAGCGTTCTCTTATCTAATGCAGGTGTGGGCTTTGTAATTTCTTACATTGGATTTACACTTTGGAGCAACCCAATTTTCGGAGTTTACTTATATGTAATTCAAATCGTTTCAAGTGTTTTGATATATATGCTATCAAACAAAGAACGCATAGCATTCAGGTATGAAGAAAAAAAGAAAAAAGCATTTTTTACAGAATTTTGCTCATCTGTGCAAGACAGCACACAAGCAATGCTTGGAATTTGCGGTTTTACCGTTTTTTTCTCAATATTAAAAGAAATTTTATCAAATGCTCTTGATGGTGAAAACGGTATTTTTTCAGCAATTTTTTCTGCATTTTTTGAAATTTCTTCGGGTGTATATTCATCAATAAGCTGTAAAAATCCTTGTGTTGGAGCTTTTTTGATAGGTTTTACTGTTGGTTTCGGTGGACTTTGCATGTGTATGCAAACCTTTTCGTGCGCACCTTACATTAATAAAGGAAAATTTTTATTAAAAAAACTTATACAAGGCTTAATGTGTGGACTGTTAAGTTGTACTTTTGCATATTTTTCAAATCTAGAGCCGGTTGAATCGGTAGTTTTTATTACAAAAAATAATTTTGAGGTAATAAACGTTGTGGTTAGTTCGATTTTTCTGTTCAGTTCTATAAATTTTTTCAAAAAAGCACTGAAAAATATTGATTTTTTAAGTCGGAGGCCAA
>JAZSGX010000025.1:0-43163 GCA_045532975.1 Eubacteriales bacterium
TAGGAATACTCGGTTGTTTCGCCATCTGTTACAGCAACATATGCACCCATAGCAAGCTTTGTGCCCTTCTGCTCATCGGTAAAGCCAACGACCTTAAGCTCAAACATATCAAAGCCGTGTACTGTTACGTCAGCGGAAACAACACCGCTTGCAGCACCGCTTTCGCTAAAGATTTCATCATCTCCGAGCTTTTCTTGAGGGACAACAAACACACCGTATTTTAGGCTTTTTCCTGTTACAACTTTGTACTCTTTAACGGCTGCATTGTTTACGGTAAAGCCTATGACAATTCCGCTTGTGCCATTTTCGGGGGCAGAGTAGCCAAGGCAAGCAAAGAGAGCGTCTACCTTTTCCTCACCGTCACTGTGCTTGCATTCTTCATTTTGGCACGCACTTATTTTTAAGCCTTCTAAGGTATAGCCATTTTCGTACACTATTGTTACTTTGATATTATGTGTAAGCGCTTCCTTGAGTGTTTTCAAACAAACGTCACAGTTAAGTGCTGTTTCGCAGTTGAAGTCGTTCTTGTAAGTGTGGTTGCCTGTTGCCTTTTCACCGTTTATTATAGTTACAAGGTCACAAACTATGCAAGTATCTGTTGTTATCTCGTCATAACCACAGTTGCCCTTTTGATATACTCTGTCGTTATAGTGCACATTTTCTGCCGCGTGCATATCCATATTATACGCTTCGCTTGTTGTGTGGAATCTGTACCAACCCTTATCTGTGTGATTGCATCTTATGGTATAGCTTATTTCCACGCTTTCTCCTCCACAGAAGATTATTTCCGTTGGAGAATTTCCAACACTATGAATAGTGTTGCCGTTTGCATCAGCTCCAATGCCTGTAAGGTTGTAATAGTTAGTATTTTCAAAGCTTACTGTTAGTGTTCCCTCTTGATTTGTATAAAGAGAGCTACCGTCCTTTGAGATAGCGATAAAGCCCTTTTGTCCGTTAAAATCAACGCAAGGAACAATTGGTCCGGAAAGGTCACTGCGTTCATTTTCTGCAAATACTAATTTTATTGGTTTTCGTGAGCCTTTGTCTAAATATGTCGTCAGCGAAGTATCTGATAAATTTACACTTGTCATTTTACCAAGGAAAACAAGCGTTAACGATGCTTCAGGCTCAAAACTACCTGCAAAACAATATCTTGCAGTAAGAGACGTAAATCCTTGTGGAAAATATAATACGTCGTTTTTTAGCTTACAGCTATTTAAAAAGTATTGATCAACGTTTTTTAAGCTTTTTGGCAAATAGTCGCTTGCAAGCTCTATTTCTCCTAAATCATAAAGTGCTTGAAGACCTATTGTCTCTATGGAATCAGGCAATGCAAGTCTGTCAATAGCTCTACAGCTTTGAAATGCTCCATCGCCAAGTGCTTTTAAGCTTGTGCAGTTTTCAAGATTTATATTTGCTAACCTTGTGCATCCACTAAAAGTACCCTTGTCTATGCTTTCAACAGCACAATCCTTTGGGAAAACAATAGTTTCAAGATTTGTGGAGTTGTAAAACGACCACATTTCTATTGTCTTAAGATTTTTAGACATAGTAATTTTTTTGCACGCACTTACTTGAGTGAAAGCATTATTTTGAATTAGAGTGACAGAATCGGGGAAAACAAACTCAACTACATTAGGCTCTTTTTTACCATCGCCCCAAAGATTAGCATTTGTCAAAAGAGTTATTCCATATGGAAGCTCCACATAGTATAGGCTTCCCGCCTGATAATTCTTATCATCATTTTCATTTATGAAAGAATAATCAACTCCGTTTTGGTCAGCCCAATTTACACGAACGGTGGAGCCCTCTATCATATATCTAAAAACATAATATGACGGATAAGCGGTCAAGTTGCCTTCTGTATCCTTTAAAATGACAATGGACTCCTTGTCTGTAATTTTAGTCGCTGTGGTGCCCGTATACCATGAGGGGTCGCCAAGATTGTTAATAAGCTCGATTTCTTGCCCCTCGTAAGTTATTGTTTCAGCACTAACAGAAAGAACAAAAATACAAGTTAGTATTGCCACCATCATAGCAATTAAAAGAAATTTTTTTTCATTGTTTTTCTCCTTTTATGTTTTGATAAATAGCTCCAAAGCTATATTTTTCTTATAATTTTGCAATATGCTTCATCGTAAGCTTGGCACGCTCGGAAATTTTCACTGCTTCAATGCCGAAAAGCGAAGTGTATAATTTATCGTTGATTGGCTTTTTCCAATATTCGGGGATTTTTTCAAATCCGATTATCATACCAAGCACAGAGCCAACAGTTGCGCCGTTACAGTCCGTATCAAAGCCTGTTTCCACTGCCATACAAATGGATTTTGCAAAATCGCCGTTTCCGTACAAGAGGGATGCTGCAACAATCATAGCGTTTGATATTGTATGACACCAGCCGTGTGAGGTGTATTCATCATATTTCTTATGAATCATATCAAAGCAATCATTTTGAGAAACACCGTTTTTGTGGGCTTCAACAACAGCCATTACGTCCTCATACAACCTTGAGGTGTATGGGATTTCGGCAAGACCGCAAAGAATAATATCTTCAATATTGTTAGTAGCAGAAGCCACAGCTAACATGGCACTGACAAACATTTCTCCGTAAATTCCGTTTTTGGTGTGAGAAATTGAAGCATCTCTCCACGCCATTTCAGCCGCAAGCTCAGGGTTTCCCGGATTGATATATCCAAAATAATCTCCTCGTATCTGTGCTCCAATCCACTCGCGGTAAGGATTTTTATAAGCTGCAGATTCAGGCGGGTCAAAGCCCTTTACAAAATTGAGATAAGCAACGCGCTCGGCTGAAAAATAATATTCCTTGCTTTGATATTTTAGCCACGCACTTGCAACATCGTACGATGTAAATCCTTTTCCGTGATTGTCTATAATTTCTTGTGCAAGCACAACATAGTTGGTGTCATCATCTATAGGCATACCGTCAATTTCGTCTACATACGACTGCCCTGCAAAGCCGAATTTATACTTTGCAATAATCTCATCCGTTAAATCGCTTCTTAATACGTACCTTTGCATTGGATAATTATTTGTTTCCTTAAGGAATGGGATTAACTCATCAGTACGGATTCCCTCAAGAGGCTTACCAAGCATACAACCGCAAATTCGCCCTATCCATGCACCATGAATTTTGTTTTCCATATCGTTAAAATTATACCTCAAAGGAGCTTTGTATCTCTTTCTTAGTCCTTTTATTTGCTCAAGCTCTGAGGGCTCAATATATTGATATCCATCTCTTTGATTAGCGGCCGTGACGGCTTCAAACAAAACGTCTCCAAGCTTCTTTTTTATTTCTCCTTTCGGAAGTCTTGACACAGACGAAAACACGTCGTTGTAAATCTCTATATCCAAGCCTTCATCCATAGACTCTTGATATTCAAGCAAAAGATTTGAGGAATAAAACTCCCAGTCGTGTATGTTTTTATAGTGTGGCTTTATTATCTTGGTCTTTTTCATTTCATCCACAACTCTGTTGTCATTTCCGAGGATAAGTGCATCAAGAGAAATATCAAAATATTTTGAAATCGTAATAATTTTATCAAGGTCTGGGGTTGCAGTTTCTCGCTCCCATTTTTGAACAGATTGCTGAGATACTCCAAATATTTGAGAAAATTGTTCTTGTGTGAGCTTTGCTTCGGTTCTGATTTTATGAATTGTTTTTCCGAGAGTCATAATGCCTCCTACTTTTGATTTTATTATACCATAAAAGCAAACACAAACGTGTTTGAAACGGTCATAGACCGTTAACGCTTCAAGCCAAGGGCGCGGAAGGGTCATTTAGCCGTCAATGAAATTACTGCAATAATGCTTGTCATTATTGATATAAGGTAATTTCATTATAACATATACAATATACAACAAGCAAGAAACCCGAAATTGTTATTTCCACAACCATAGAGTGTATTTTTTGCATTTGAAAAGGTATTGATTTTATAAACGAATTTTTTAAGCCACGAGTATTGAAAACGAAAATTTACTATGCTATACTTTAATCACCATCTACACTTGCGAGGTAATAATATGCTGCATAATTTAACTATAAAAAAAGATAATATTCGTTCCTTTTCCTTGTCGGCTGAAAACCCAACGGGAGAAAAGGGCAAAGGAGGCATGGCAATAGAAGGCAGTGCCGCCTACAACGCACGAGAGTTAGGACAGGGTTGGAAGGTCAATCCCTATGTAATAATCAAAGCAGGAGAAAAATATAATATAGCCGACATAAAGGGTCAAGGTGCTATAAAGCATATTTGGATAGTGGATAGCTCACCTGCAGGCAGACTTAGCATTTTCCGTATCTTTTTCGACGGACAGAGTAATCCGTGTGTAGAGGCTCCTCTTTACGATTTTTTCTGCAATGCAGATAATACAGAATACAGACAAATAAATAGCCTTCCGATTTGCTATAATCCCAGACGAGGAATGAATTGCTATTTTGAAATGCCTTATTTTAAATCCTTTCGTATTGAAATTGAAAATCTCCACACCGAGGATATAATGGTATATTATCAAATCGACTGTGAAGAAAAGGAAATTGACGCAAGCAGCCTTTATTTTCACGCACAATACAGACGGGTAAACCCATTGCCTTACAAGGAAGCTTACACCATTCTTGATAATATCAAAGGAAACGGTATATATGTTGGAACATATATGCATTGGGGCGTAAAATCTAATGGCTGGTGGGGAGAGGGAGAAATAAAATTCTATATTGACGGTGATAAGGACTTTCCTACCATATGTGGCACAGGCACAGAAGACTATTTTGGCGGTGCATATAATTTTGATGTTGATGGAAGGTATGTTGAATTTTCAAGTCCGTATCAAGGCTTGTCTAAGGTGAACAAAACGGATTCCACCTACATGGCACAAAAATATTTTGATATGTATCGCTTTCATATAACCGACCCCATTTACTTTAGAGAAGATTTGAAGGTAACAATTCAAGCTTTGGGCTGGAGAAGTGAGGGGCGTTATCTGCCACTACAAGACGACATTTCATCTGTGGCATATTGGTATTCCGATAATTTGGATGACACTTACCCCAAATTTCCAAGCAAAAACGATTTGGAGATAATATAAGCAACAAATAAGGCCTACAAGACGTTTAGTCAAGTAGGCCTTTTGTTGTCTTGCTTTCAAAACAAGCGAAATTAAGACATTCAAAGGTAAAAAACGCGGTTAATTTAAGAAGCAACAAAGATACTCTTGTCATTAAATGAAATCTTTTACGCTATTTGCATTGAATTTCTTTGAGTAAAATAGTATAATGGAAAAAAGCACAAAAGGAGCTTCAATATGAGAAGATTATTTGACGAGCATAAAATCAGGAAAACCGTTGATTTAAACGGAAAATGGTAATTCAAGCTTGACCCTGACAATGTAGGAAAGGATGAGGGTTGGTGGAAGAGCCATATTGACGGCGAAACCGTAATTGTGCCATCCTGTTGGAATAACGAATTAAGACTTTTAAATTATGAAGGCGCTGCTTGGTATCAAAGAGAATTTGAAATTACCGAAAATGACGGTTGTCCCGACCTTATTTTTAATTTTGACAGTGCTATGACAAGGGCGGAGGTTTGGGTTGACGACATCTTAATGTGCGAGCATTACGGAGCTTTTACAGGATTTAGCTTTATTACATCCGTTTCCGTCGGTGTGCACACCTTGACAGTCCGCGTAGACAATATATTCGAAAAGTATTCGTTCCCACAAAGATATACGGACTGGTTTAACTACGGCGGCATTGCAAGAGACGTCTGTCTTTCAAAGCTTTATGGAATATCTATTCTTAACAACCACATATGCCTTGGCAGGCTTCCACTCACACTTTGATACTGTTCGCTGGAGCGAGGAATACCAAAGCGAGTTGCTTGAATATACAATGGAGCTGTTCCACAAGACAGAATATATGCGTGGCACCTACGTTTGGCAGTTCTGCAATATAAGAACCTCGCCTGAAATGGATATTAACCGTGTCCGTTATTTTAATAACAAGGGTATTATTGATGAGTACAGAAACCCTAAAGCAGGTTTCTTTAAGGTTAAAGAGCTTTATGATAAATACTCAAAGGAACAAAAATAAGCTTGAGCTTTCGCTGTACAAAACATTTGTGCTATACAAAAATTATAAATCAACAAATTTTGAGGTGGTTAAATGAAGCAGATTTTTAATCCGTATATGCCTATAAACGAGTATGTGCCCGACGGTGAGCCACACGTTTTTGGGGACAGAGTGTATGTTTATGGCTCTCACGATAAGGAAAACGGAGAAGCCTTTTGTATGCTTGACTACGTTTGCTATTCCGCACCTGTTGACGACCTGAAAAGCTGGCGTTACGAGGGTGTTATATATGAGGCGAAGAATGAGCCGAATTATGATAGATTCCCGTATATGTTTGCTCCCGACGTGGTACAGGGCAACGATGGAAAATACTATCTTTACTATTCATCCGCCCGTCATTATCCCGATTGTTCTTATGTGATGAGTGTGGCAATTAGCGACACTCCTGCGGGTAAATTCAAGTTTTTAGGCTATGTCAGAAACCCCGACGGCACACCCTTAACCGACGGAGTTATATTTGACCCGGGGGTTATAAATGACGATGGTGTAATACGCCTTTATTACGGTATGCAATGGGATTTTGAGGAAACCATGGACCCTGAAAGTGCAATAAAGCAGCAGATGGGGATGTTCCGCAAAACGAGAGAGCAGGTCATAAACGGTGGCGAGGGTGTTATGGGTGCTTACGTTTGTGAGCTTGAAAACGATATGCTCACTGTTAAGCACAAGCCATACCGTATTTTGCCAAGATATACAAAGGGCACATCCTTTGAGGGGCACCGCTTTTTTGAGGCAAGCTCTATTCGTAAAATCGGCGAAAAATATTACTTTGTATATTCGTCCTTTAACGGTCACGAGCTTTGCTACGCCACAAGTGACTACCCCGACAGAGACTTTACATATCAAGGCGTTATTGTGTCAAACGGAGACATAGGAATTAACGGCAGAAAAGAAGCGGACAAGCTCATGCGTACAGGTAACAATCACGGTGGCATTGAGCAGATAAATGGAGAGTGGTATGTTTTTTATCACCGCCACACAACAAAGACTGAGCTTTCTCGTCAGGGTTGTGCGGAAAAAATAGAAATTTTGTCAAACGGAAAAATTCCACAGGTGGAAATGACGTCATGCGGCTTAAACGGTGGACCCCTTGTAGCTAAAGGCACATATCCCGCAGTTATTTGCTGCAATTTAACCAACGGAAAAATGCCAAGGGGACAGTGCGTTGAAATGACCCTACCCCACATAATTTGCAAAAATGAGGAACGCTTTATTTCCGAAATTGAAAACGGTACTTTAATCG
Source organism: Eubacteriales bacterium (assembly GCA_045532975.1). Lineage (GTDB taxonomy): Bacteria > Bacillota > Clostridia > Oscillospirales > CAG-272 > RGIG2000. The sequence continues at coordinate 7,386 of JAZSGX010000025.1, forward strand.
GCTATAAATACTTTTTGGTTGAGGACGTGTCTGAATTTTCAATAAAATACCGCACCTGTATGGGTAATTCTGAGGGCAAAATCAATGTGTTTTTCGGAGATATCTTGACAGGTGAGATAAAAATTGATGCGGTTGAGGGCTGGAGTCTTGGGACAGCCAAGATAAGTGTGCCAAACGGTACTTACCCCGTTTATTTGAAATATGAGGGACAGGGGCACGTTGATATTTTGGATATATCTTTTGCGTAATATTATATTGACAATTTAATTTTGTTATGTTAAAATAGTCTAAACACAAGGAAAAAGAGGAGTAGCTTGGCAAATATGCCTCAAAGAGAGCCGTCGGAGGGTGCAAGACGGTAGGTGATGCTTTGTGAAGTAGCTTTGGAGTGGTGATGGTGAAATAGCAGTAGCCGTTGACGGTTAACTCCCGTTACAGAGTAAGAGTGCGTATCTTTGATACGAATTCAGGTGGTACCGCGTACTTTTGCGCCCTGACAGAGATAACTGTCGGGGCGTTTTTGTTTTGCCTCGGCACTAAAATGATTTTGAAAAAATTAAAGGAGAAAATATATGAAGGAACTAAACAAAACCTATTCCCCAAATGAATTTGAGGAAAGAATTTACAGTAATTGGTGTGAGAAAAAGTATTTCACCCCTGTTATTGACCATTCAAAGCCACATTATTCAATAGTTATTCCACCACCAAATATTACAGGACAGCTCCATATGGGTCACGCTCTTGATAATACCTTGCAGGATATTCTCATTCGTTATAAGAGAATGAGTGGCTATTCAACCCTTTGGCTCCCCGGCACGGACCACGCGTCCATTGCAACTGAGGCTAAGATTGTTGAGGCTATGCGTAAGGAAGGTATTACAAAGGACGATATCGGCAGAGAAGGATTTTTGGAGCGCGCTTGGGCTTGGAAAGAGCAATATGGTGGCAGAATTATTTCCCAGCTTAAAAAGCTTGGTTCATCCTGTGACTGGTCACGCGAGCGCTTTACAATGGATGAGGGCTGCTCCGAGGCTGTAAAGGAGGTATTTGTTCGCCTTTATAATAAGGGCAAGATTTATCGTGGCGAGAGGATTATCAACTGGTGTCCTCATTGCTTGACATCTATTTCCGATGCTGAGGTTGAATACGAGGACCAGGCAGGCCATTTCTGGCACATTAAGTATCCGTTCAAGGACGGTAGTGGCTATCTTGAATTTGCTACAACCCGTCCCGAAACTATGCTTGGTGATACAGCGGTTGCGGTTAACCCTAACGACGAAAGATATAAGGATATGATTGGTAAAACCCTTATCATTCCTTTGGTAGGCAGAGAAATCCCTGTTGTTGCTGACGATTATGTTGAAATGGATTTTGGTACAGGTGTTGTAAAAATCACCCCTGCCCACGACCCTAACGACTTTGAGGTTGGTAAGCGCCATAATTTGCCTATTATTAACGTTATGACTCCCGACGCTAAAATTACCGAGGACTACCCTGCATACGCAGGTATGGACCGTTACGAGGCGCGCAAGGCTATTGTTCGCGATCTTGACGAGCAGGGCTATCTTATCAAGGTTGAGGACTACTCCCACAACGTTGGTACCTGCTACCGTTGTGGCACAACCGTTGAGCCACGCGTTTCTCTCCAATGGTTTGTAAAGATGGAGGAGCTTGCACAGCCCGCTATTAAGGCAGTGCGTCAGGGCGACATTAAGTTTGTACCCGAAAGATTTGAAAAGAATTATTTTTATTGGATGGAAAACATCCGTGACTGGTGTATTTCCCGTCAGCTTTGGTGGGGACACAGAATTCCTGCCTTCTACTGTGACGATTGCGGAGAGCTGGTAGTTACTAAGGAAAGCTCTGCTGTATGTCCTAAGTGTGGCAAGGCTATGCGCCAAGACCCCGACACCCTTGACACTTGGTTCAGCTCAGCCTTGTGGCCGTTCTCAACTCTTGGCTGGCCAAGGGAAACAGAGGATTTGAAGTATTTCTATCCTACAAACACCCTTGTAACAGGCTACGATATTATTACCTTCTGTGTATCGAGAATGATATTTAGCGGTCTTGAATATATGGGTGAAAAGCCATTTGACACCGTACTTATTCACGGTCTTGTACGTGACGCACAGGGACGCAAAATGTCAAAATCCTTGGGTAACGGTATTGACCCGCTGTTGATTATAGAAAAGTACGGCGCGGATGCCCTCCGCTTTGCTTTGGCAACAGGTAACTCTCCCGGAAACGATATGCGCTTCTCCGACGAGAAGATTGAAAGCGCCCGTAACTTTGCAAACAAGCTATGGAATGCGGCTCGCTTTGTTATGATGAACCTTGATATTGAAAGGGTTGAAATGCCAAGCACCGACAAGCTGGGTATTCAGGACAAATGGATTTTGAGTCAGCTAAACGGTCTTATTAAGCGTGTACGCGACAACCTTGACGCATATGAGCTTGGTATTGCATTAGGCGAGATATACAGCTTTATTTGGGATGTATTCTGCGACTGGTACATTGAGCTTTCAAAGACAACCTTGTCAAATAAGGGCACAGAGGCTAACCTTGTTTCACAAAACGTAATTGTTTACGTTCTTGAGGCACTTTTGAAGCTTCTCCACCCATTTATGCCATTTATCACAGAGGAAATTTACCTCTCACTCCCACACTTTGAGGACTGTGAGAGCATTATGATTTCCACATATCCCGAAGTGAATGAAGCGTACAATTTTGCCGCTGAGAGCGAAACTATGGAGAGAGTTATCGAAACCATCCGCGCAATCAGACAGAGAAGAACGGAGATGAACGTTCCACCGTCAAGAAAGGCAAAGCTCTTTATTTCAACAAAGTATGCTGACAGCTTTAATGAAGCTACAGCAGAGTTCTTAAAAAAGCTTGCCTCCGCCTCCGAGGTTGAGGTTGTAGATGAGTACAAGGGCGAAAATGCAGTACAGATTATCACCCACGCCGCAACCGTATATATTCCAATGGCAGAAATGGTTGACACCGAAAAGGAAAAGGCGCGCTTGAATGAGGAATTAAAGAAGGTTGACGTTGAAATTGACCGTCTTGTTAAGAAGCTTTCCAATGCTGAGTTTGTAAACAAGGCACCGGAAAAGGTAGTTCTTGGCGAACGCGCAAAGCTTGAAAAGTACGAAAGCCAAAAGGCAGGCATTTTGGATGCTATAAGAGCACTTTAATAAAAAACAAGCAGAGAGAAAAAACATCTCTCTGCTTGTTTTTTTGTAATCAACAAGCAAAAAGGACGGAAAAATTCCGTCCTTTTTGCTTGTGTACATTATTTTGCGCTTTCATCAACAATTTCAGCATCCGGAGCGTTTATGCTAACACTTTTAATACCGTTCAAGCAACCGCTTTTGGATTTGTAGCCCTCTTCACTCATAGCAATGCTTTCACCGTTTGAGGCAATCAAGCGGTATCTATATAAGCCTGCCTTGTCAAAGTAAATTTCAAACTTGGGGCAAGTCTTGCTTTCAACCTTTTTAAGAGTTTGGTCCTCGATTTTACCCTCATCAATGCACTTTGCAGCGTGCTTGCCAATGCTTGCCATACCGTTTTTGCAAGCAGCCTTTGTTGTGTAAATTTGTGATGATACCGCAATTTTTTCCATATTAGCGGCATAAAGGCTAAAATTAAAGCCTCCTGTCGGTGTCTTTTTAATAACAAATTTTCCCATAATGAAACCTCCTTTGAAGTAAGGCACGATTACATAGGCATGTGAGCTATGCGTGTCTAATCCTTATTCTATTTATATTTTATCAAAAAAATCACTCCTTGTAAATAGTTTTGTCGAAATTTGTTAAGACGGTAATAATTTCTTTTTAAGTGAATACTTATATACAAAAAGGAGTGTGATAGCTTGCAGGATTTGAAAAATGGACTAACTTCCGAGGAGGTAGTGGAGTCACGGGAAAAATATGGCGAAAACAAGCTTTGTGAGTATAAACGAAAAAGCTTTTTCAAATGCTTTTTATCTAATTTAAACGACCCTATAATCAAGGTGCTTATAGCTGCGTTTCTAATTAATATAATATTTATGTTTCCAAATATAAATTGGTTTGAAAGTGGCGGTATTTTATCATCAATAATCATAGCAACATTGGTTTCCACCATTTCCGAATACAGCTCCGAAAATACCTTTGAAAAGCTGAAGGAACAAAATCAAAATGCTCTTGCTATTGTAAAAAGAGGCGGGGGAGTGTGCGAAATTCCATGTGAAGAGGTGGTTGTAGGAGATTTATACATAGTCAATGCAGGTGCACAAATAGCGGCAGATTCCATAATCCATATGGGAGATATATTTGTAGACGAAAGCGCCTTGACAGGAGAGAGCCGTGAGGTGCATAAAGGGGTAGGCGAAAAGCTTTTAAAGGGGAGCTTAGTATTAAGCGGCACCTGTGAAGCAATAGTAGAGACGGTAGGAGAAAAAACGTATTACGGACGGGTGGCAACGGAGCTACGGGAGGATACCCGTCCAAGTCCCTTGAAAAAAAGATTAAGCACTCTTGCAAGGAGTATAAGCAGATTGGGATATGTAGCTGCCGCCCTCGTTGCGTTGGCATATTTATTTAACACATTTTTTATTGATACAGGCTTTGTATGGTCGAAAACGCTTATTATGTTAAGCGATGTTAAATTTGTGCTGTCTAAGCTCTTAAATGCACTAACCTTGGCGGTTTCAATTGTTGTGGTTGCTGTACCTGAGGGGCTTCCTATGATGATAACCGTGGTGCTGTCATCAAATATGAAAAGGATGATGAGGGACAGTGTACTTGTCAGAAAATTAGTAGGGATTGAAACGTCTGGTAACATCAACCTTTTGTTTACCGACAAAACGGGAACTCTGACCGAGGGAAAACTGAAGGTGAAGGAAATACACTCGGCAGAGGGAGAAAAATATTCAACCTTTTCAGCTCTTAAAAAAGTGGGAAAATATGAAAAATATGTGACCCTGTGTGGGAATTTTTGCAATAACGCGTCATTCGACGGTAAAAATGCCATAGGCGGTGATGCTACGGACAGATGCTTGAAGGAATTTTTCGCCACGTCGGGATGTTGCGCCATTGTGAGGGAAAAGATCCCCTTTGACAGCACGAAAAAATATAGCTGTGCAGTTGTAGAGAGCGATGGAGAAAGAAAAACTGTATTTAAGGGTGCGCCTGAAAAGCTTATAGGCGGTTCATCTTCCTATCTTGACGTGGACGGAAGCATAAAGGCTTTGACAAGGGATGGCGTTAGCAAGCTGCAAAAGAAGCTTAACGAATTAGCATCCGGAGCTTACCGTATAGTGGCACTTGCATTTAAAAACGGATGCTCAACAGAATTAAAAGATTTGGTTTTTGTTTCACTGGTGGCAATACGGGACAAAATAAGAAAAGAGGTACCGTCTTCTATAAGATGCGTACAGGGGGCGGGAATCGGTGTTGTAATGATAACCGGTGATAATCCCAATACGGCAAGAGCTATTGCAAAGGACACGGGCATAATTTCCCCCTTTTCAAAGCGTGACGTTGTTGTAACGGGTGGTGAGCTTGATAAAATGAGTGACGAGGAAATCGGCTTGGTGCTTCCGCGCTTGGCGGTTGTTGCCCGCGCCTTGCCATCGGATAAAAGCAGGCTCGTAAGAGTTGCGCAAGCCTATGGCTATGTTGTGGGTATGACAGGAGACGGGATTAACGATGCACCGTCGCTAAAGTCGGCAGATGTTGGATTTGGTATGGGCTCAGGCACTGACGTTGCAAAGGAAGCCTGCGATATAGTCATAGGGGACAATAATTTTGCGTCTGTTGCTAAGGCGGTGCTTTACGGACGTACTATATTTGAGTCTATCAGAAAATTTATAGTTTTTCAGCTAACTATGAATTTTGCCGCCGTCGGTATTTCCTTGTTAGGGCCGCTTATCGGAATTGACAGCCCTGTAACAGTGACCCAAATGCTTTGGGTGAATATTATAATGGATACCTTGGGCGCTCTTGCCTTTGCAAAAGAGCCGCATCTGGCGGAATATATGCGTAAGATGCCGAAATCAAGCACTGAGCAGATAATATCAAAGGGTATGGCAAAGCAGATAATTTACACGGCGAGCTATATACTGCTTTTGTGTGTATGGTTCTTAAAAAGCGACACATGTGCCATGATTTTGAGCCGCGGAGACGATAGATACATATTAAGCGCCTTTTTTGCAATGTTCATTTTTGCAGGCATTTTCACCTGCTTTACAGCAAGAACATCGCGAATGAACGTGCTGGCAAATATAAGCAAAAATAAGTCGTTTTTGCTCATTATGCTGTTCATTTCCATTATGCAAATGGCGTTTATATACTTTGGCGGTGACACCTTCAGAGCTGTGCCGCTTGCTATAAACGATTTGTTTAACGTAATATTAATTTCCTTTACGGTTGTTGTGTTCGATTTTGTCAGAAAATTAGTAGGGAAATTGCTATATAAAGGAGAAAAGAGATGTGTGAAAACAAATACCTGTATGAAGGAAAATTAATAGGAACTAAGGAAAACAAAGAATATATATTATCCGAGACCGGACTTGAAAGAGCAAGACAGGAAGGAAAAATACTTGAGGGAGTGGTTAAAATGTGCGATAGCTCCACTCTTGATATGCACATAGACCTTTATGGTGTAGACGGTATTATTCCTCGCGAGGAAAGTGCTTACGGAGATACGGTTAAGGATATAGCCATAATAACGAGAGTGGGCAAGGCGGTTGCTTTTAAGGTTTTGGAATTGGAAAAGGATAAAAATGGAAAAACAAGAGCGATTTTGTCGCGCAAAGAGGCACAAAGGGAATGTATGGAAAATTATCTTATGGACTTAGTCCCCGGGGATATTATTCCTGCAAAAATCACACATTTTGAGCCCTTTGGTGCATTTGTTGACATCGGTTGCGGTATTTCTTCCTTAATGACAATAGATTCCATTTCCGTTTCTCGCATTTCAAATCCAAGCGATAGATTTTCTCCTCGTGAGGAATTAATGGTAATTATAAAAAGCATAGATTATGAAACAGGTCGTATCTATGTTTCCACCAAGGAGCTTTTCGGCACTTGGGAGGAAAATGCCAATAATTTTGAAGTAGGTCAAACCGTATCGGGAATTGTAAGGAGCGTGGAGAGCTACGGTATTTTTGTGGAGCTTGCCCCTAATTTGGCAGGGCTTGCAGAAATAAAAGATGGCGTTTCCGTAGGAGACGCATGTAGTGTGTACATTAAAAGCATAATGCCCGAAAAAATGAAAATCAAGCTTGTAATAATAGATTCATACAGCCAGGAAGCTCAAACAAAGGGGAGTTTAAAATTCTTTATTGATACAAGCAAAATATGCCATTTGGACTATTGGAGATATTCTCCAAACTGCTGCGACAGAATAGTTGAAACGGTTTTTGAAGAAGGTCGACAGTGACCGAAAACAAAAAAGAGCAGAAGCCACAGCCTCTGCCTTTCCAAACAAAACCCCGTGCAAAAAGCACGGGGTTTTTGGTATTATTTTTCAACAATAAATACAGGACATTCAGAAACGTTAAAGTCAACCTTACCGTTTTTGTTTTCCAAGTCTGTCCATTTGCCCTTATATCTTTCAAAGCCGAATTCAACAAGGCTAAAGTCACCATCACCGACAGGCAAGATATAACCGGGTATCTTTGTGCCGTCGGAGGTTACGCACCATACTGCATATTTTGCCTTACCCTCATCATCAACGTACTTAAAGATTCTGACGTTTGTGTTGGTTGATTCAATTTCGCCTGCAAACGTACAATCCTTGAGCATTTCCTTAAGAGTATAAATGTAGTAGTAGGAATCCTTCTTGTTACCCTGAATTACGTTGTTTGGAGTTACCTCAATTGGGAAGCGTACAAGACCGCTTGAGCCATACTTACCAACCGCTGTTTCCTCAGGACCGCAGTCACGGGACATATACATTGCCGCACGGTCAACACCGATAGATGAAAGGAGCAAATACTCACGAACAAGCCACATAGCCTGTACCTGTCTGCCTGTGTACTCAGCGTAAGCGTGAGCAGAGGTAGAGGTTTTATATGATTGGTTAGTATCCCAGCCGAATTCTGTAAGCCAGATTTCCATGTTTGGATAGTATCTGTCTCTCCAGTCTCTTATGGAGTCAAAGTTTGCAGTAATGTTACCTTCCTCGGGGCTAACACCAACGAAGATGTTACCTGTTTGGTCACCACGGTCAACCAAGTTAACGTCAACGAGCTCAGCAACGCCCTTTTCGTCGAGCTTCTTACCGCAATAGCAGTGAGCATTGATAACGTCAAATGGGAGCTTACCGTCTTTTCTGTTGTACTTGCACCAGAATTCAACAGCCTTTAGTCTTGCATATGAAAGACCTGCACCGCCTGACATAGACATTAAGAAATTAGGGTCAGCCTGTTTAACACCGCAATTCTTGTAAAGACCCTCGTGTCCGTCGTAGCACATGCTGAGGAATGAAGCCATTTCAAACGGTGTGAAATATTGCTCACGTCCGAGCCAAGTGCCGTCAGGCTCATTAAGTGGCTCAAGGGCATCAAGCACGCCCATACCTATCTTTACCTCTTGACCCTCGTCAACCTTGATAAGGGATGGGTCAATATTTTTGTTTGAACCGTATCTTGCAACGAATTGGAACAGCATACAAGCATAGCTTAAAAAGTTTTCGGGAGCCCAAGAGTTAGGAGATAAATCCTTAGGAGTTCTTCTGCTATGCGTAGAAATTGTAGGACAAACGTTAATGCCGAACTTCTTCATTCTTGTGTAATATTCGTCAAAGTCCCACATCTTGTTAAGGCTAAGAGCCGGAGCAATAGATGTGTCCTCACCGTTTGGAACTGTTGTCCAAAGCCAAGGGTGGTACTCACGGATATAAGTAACAGCGCGACAAATATCGTCTGCGTCATTTACAAATGCGTTCATACCAACAAATTTGTCAAGCTTTTTAAATACCTGTGGAGCTCTTTCGGGAACGTCCTTTTCAACGTCTTTTACCTTGTAACCGTAAACAATAATTTCGGAAGGAGCTTGGTTATTGTTAAAGGAGAAGTTAATGAACTGTGTTTCATGCTTTGTTTCAAAGCCTGTCCATTCTCTAACCTTTGGAGCCAACCTTTCATCGTATTCCCATTTGAAAGGAGTACCCATTTTAACGTTTACATAATGTGTACCGTAATCGTGCTGGTCCTTTTCAGGCTTGTGTGCATCGTAGTTGTTGAAGAAGTACATGTTTGTGATTTGGTAAATAGCGCCTAAATCAACAGTGAAGCAAAGGTCGCTCTCACCAATCCACCAGTGGTCATGTCTTTGATGGATTTGCGGTACTGCACCGATTTCGCCATACAATGGGTCGCCATCGTTATCAAATTCACAAAAATAGTTTTCGATTCTTTCTACGCCAAAGTCATTAATAAGCATATCAGGCGTAATTCTGATTTTTTGGGGTTTATTCATTTTTCTTCTCCTTAGAATTAATGTGCTAAAATTTATTCGCTAAATACGAGTATCGGTACTTCGCTTACGTTAACTGTAACAGTGCCGTTTTCAACAGTTAAATTGGTGGAAACACCCTTTGTGTTACCGTTTTCAAATTCAACCATGTAGGATGTGTTACCATCTATGTTAAGCTTATAACCGTCAACTCTGATATCGTCCATAGTAGGACACCATACAGCATAGCAGGATTTTCCGTTATCGTTTTCAAAGCGGTAAATCCATACGTTTTCATTGCCTGAGTCTATAACTTCTGCAAAGTGCATGTCTCCCATATTGTTTTTAAGGGTATAAATGTAGTAGTAGGAATCCTTGTAGTTTCCGTAGTAGTCAATAACACCGCTTGTACCGTACTTGCCGGTGCTGGTAGCATCATCGCCTAAGTCTTGCGCCATATACATAGCCGCACGGTCAACTCCCGCCTCGGCAAACATAAAGTACGCGCGGACAAGCCACATAGCCTGAAGCTGTCTTGCGGTGAAGTTAGCATAAGGATGGCACGCATTTTCGGTACCGTAGCTTGTGTTTGTGTCCCAACCAAATTCAGTTAGCCAAACCTCTTTATCTGGATAGTATTTATCTCTCCAGTCGCAAAGCTGTTTAACGTACTGCGTGATTTTTCCGATTTCGGGACAAACACCAACGTAAACCTGATATCCGTTGTAATTTATGAGCTTTTTGCAATATGTGTGTACGTTGAAGGCGTCGAGAGCAAGCTCGCCGTCGGGACGGTTGTGCTCCATCCAGAAGGACATAGCTTGAATGTATCTGACACCGACACCTGCCAAGCCTGCCATTGCCATTTTGACGTTAGCGTTAGCATTGATTACGCCAACACCACTGCCTGTCGGTGCAATAACCGTTCCACAGTGACCGTCGTAAGCGGTGGATGTGAAAACTGCAAGCTCGTATGGAGTGAAGCCGTCGTTACCCTCGCCGTTTGGCTCGTTACCCGCTTCAATCCACTTGATTGTGTTCTTGTTAAATCTAACCTGCTGTGTATTGAGGATTTTAATCATATCCTCTGTATTGTTTTCGTTGTAGCCAAAGCGCAATGCAGACTGGAACATAAGCTCACCATACATAACGTAGGTTTCGGGCTTCATGTAATCGGCGGCGCTTTCAACATCGAAATCGGAAGGACCGAACATATAGCAAGGAACAGCGTCGACGCCTGCGCGCTTTAAGGTGAGATATTTAGCGTCGTATCTGTTTGACATACTGCCTGAATAGGTAGTGCCTGGTACCTGTGGGTAAACGGTTCTGTCAAAGCACCAGAGCCAGTTAACGTAGTCTCTGAAATAGTTTGCACAGCCAAGAGTCTTGGCGGAGTCGCTTTGGTTACCGTTAATACCAAGCAAATAATCAAAGTTTTTGTAATCGTGCCTTTCGGTGTTAACAGCATCGTATTCGCCTGTTCTCGCACCGTACACCATGATTTCGGTAGCAGCACTGCCGTTGTTATATTTAACGTTTATGTATCGTGTGAATACCTTTAGATCAACCTGTAACCAACCGATTGATTCGGATGAGGCAACAACTGAGTTATCGTATTTAAACGGCTCACCAGTTTCAAGAGTGATGGAGTAGTTAGCCTTATCAAAGAACACATACAAGCAGTCAATGTAATGCTCAGCGCCTAAATCAATCGTAACCTCGTAGACATGCTCTTTATCCTTATCGGTGATGTCACCGTTTCCATCCGCATCGTAAAAAGTTACCAAGGAGGATGGGAATTTTGGGAAAATGCCGTTTAAAATATCGTAACGTGGGTCTCCAAGAGTATTCTGCTCATCGAACAAAGCAGAGAAATCCTTGAGAGAAACACCAACGTATGTCATTGTTTCGTAGTTGATGGGGATTAATTCTGTAGCTTCGGGAATTTGCGGTGGAGAGGGCGGATTGTCCTCGTTACCGCTGTTGCCTGAGCTATCGGTTGTTGAATCATCTGTTCCAGAGCTTTCTGTAGTGGACTCATCTGTGCTTGAGCTATCGGTTGTTGAGCTTGATACTGAAGAATCAACGGAGTCGCCGCTTCCCTCGGAAGAGGAGCTTATGACCGGTTTGGTGTTCGAGCTGTTCGTACTACCACTTGACGAGGATGACGCGCTCGGATTAGATTCGTCTGAGCATGAAGCGAAGGTGAATGCAAAGCATATTAAAAGTGACAACACCAATAGTCCAATTAAAATTTTTCTCATAAAATACCTCCTATGTAGATATAGCCATAATAAGTATATCTTAAAAGTGATGAAAAGTCAATAAAAATATGAGTTTTTTCAGTTGAATTTTGACAAAAATGTACAAAAAACTAAGCTTGTACCGTAACAACGTACTTTGAACAGTTGACAAAAAGAGGGGAAAATAGTATAATGTAATCGAATAAAAAAGGAGCGAAAAAATGAAAACAAGTATTATAGTATGTCTTTACAACACAGAAAACCAAAAATTTGAGAAATGTATGAATAGCATTTGCACCTCGACACTTACCGACTATGAGGTTTTGGTTATTGATGACGGTTCAACAGTGGATTACACGGAAATAATAAAAAAGTACAACCCTGTGTATGTAAAAACGCAAAACAGGGGGCTTTTGGCGGCAAGACTTTACGGAATTGCTCTTGCAAGAGGTGAGTATATTGCTTTTGTGGATTCGGATGACGCGGTGACCTTTAATTATCATGCGACAATGGTGGAGGAAGCGGAAAAGAGCGGCTGCGACATAGTAATTAACGATTGGGCATTCAAAACCGCATCATCTGTTGCTTCCTGCTACGGTGACAGTATTGCTAACAGCGATTTCTGTATTGAAGGCGATGAAATTTTGAGAAAATATGCAATGCAAAGGGGCAAGGAGCAGGCTTACTTTGTTGCTTGGAACAAGCTTTTCAAAAGAGAACTGCTTCTAAAGGCAAAGAGTGATATAGAAAAGACCTCGGCAATTATGCAAAAGCAGGTTTATGCTGAGGATGTCATTGGCACCTTCTTTGCTTTCAAAAATGCAAAAAAAGTGAAAAATATCCACACAGGATACTACCTTTATCATCTTCACGGAGAACAGAGCGTATCTGTATCGGGAGCTAAGGCTCTTAAGACGCAGGTGGATGAAATGACAAGAACCTTTGAGGTTATTAGCGCATCTGTGGGAGAAAATAAATATGCTAAGGAGATAAGCGAGAATCTTTCTGAGTGGAAATCGCTTATGTGCCGCATACACTTTTCTTATGCAAAATCCTTGAAGGAGGATTGGCTTTGCGAGTATGTGGGCGTTATGTATGACGAAAAGAGTCTTGTACCCGCAAAGGCTAAGGACAGCTATGGGTATATAGCGTCAGAGCTGATTGGAGATAACCTTGAGGGAATTGATACTGTATTGCGTTGGATATATAAAAAAGGGCAGGACGTGTCGATAAAATATGATAAAAAAGACAAATACGTTGCCGATTCCATAACGTATATCGAAAAAGTGAAGGGTATCAAAATTTCTTTTTCTGAAAATGCTCAGCTTATTATACCGAAACGAACCGTATCCTTTAAGAACAAGCTTTTACACAATCGCTTTGTCAACACGGTAGGAATGGCTCTTTTCCCAAAGGGCTCAAGGTTGAGAAATTTCTTTAAAAGTAAGCTATAATTTTAAATTAAATGTAAACATTGTGTTACTCTTTTACTATGCTAAAATTTTTTATTGATTTTTTGTAACATATGTGATATTATATAACACGACAATTTTATCGAAATATTTTTTGTTGAGGTGAAAAGATGAAAAGAACAAGCAAACTTTTATCGTTACTTGTTACTGCACTTGTTGTCTTTGCAGTGATGGCTTTGGCATCCTGTAACGCTTCCTTTGAACCGGGTGGCTCGACACAAAGCAGTGAAAATACAGGTAGCAGTACAGGCGGCTCCCAAACTGGTAGCTCGTCTGCCGACACAGGAGCTGAAAGCTCTACGATTGACAGCAGCGAAACGGATAGCTCTAAAAATGATAGTGGATCAACAACAGATTCCACTGTTGACAGCAAGCCCACCGATAGCTCCACAACGGGCTCAACCGTTGACAGCGAGACAACGGATAGCTCAACTGACAGCAGCAAGCCTGATGACGATACTGACATTCAACCGGGCAAATCTCTTTACACAATTCAAATTGTGGATAAGAATACAGGCAAGCCAATCAAGAATGTAAGTGTATTTGTTCAAGATGAGGCAAGCTTTGAGGGCATTATTTATGCAAGGGGCAAAACTGACGAAAACGGTATTGTTGAATTACAGGCCTTTCCTGAAAACGCTAAGTGCGTTTACATTGAAAACGTTCCCAAAGGCTACGTTTACAATGACTTCTACGATCTTGGCGCAACAGGCGCTAAAATCGAGATAGCTACGGAAATTATTGAGAATGAAGAAAACGATTTCTCAGGCGTTACGCTCCAGCTTGGTGACGTAATGTACGATTTTGAGCTTTCTGCATACGTTTACAACAAAGAAACGGGAAAAATTGAAACTACAAAGGTTAAGCTTTCTGACCTGTTTGCAAACGGCAAGAAGGCTGTTATGCTTAATTTCTGGTACACAACCTGTACTTACTGTATAGAAGAATTCCCATATATTCAGTCTGCTTACGAGACATACGGTGATGAGATTGAAATTATAGGTCTTAACGCATACCCGGCTGACACAGACAAGGATGTAATGGAGTTTATGCAGGAGTTTGCAAAGCCCGGCTATTATACTGATGATGGCTGCGCGCTCACATTCCCAATGATTATGGACACGGTTGGTCTTCAGGATGCCTTTGGCTTTACTGTTAACCCTTGTTCTGTAATAATTGACCGCTATGGTGTTGTTTCTATGGTTCAAACAGGTGGTGTTTTGGGCGAGAGATATTTCTTGAACGCATTTAAGCACTACGTTGCCGATAACTATGAGCAGGAGCTTTATTCCTCAATTTACGATCTTTCTCCAATGGCAAAGCCGGATGTGGAAATGCCTGAAGAGAGTAAAATTAAGGATGCGGTTGTAGTAGGAGATCTTAATATTTCATTCAAGCCTGAAACAGAGGGTGAGGATGCGGAATATTCTTGGCCATTCGTTTTATTTGAGGAAAAGGACGAGAACGGTAACGTTATCAACACATATTTAGGCTCTTCCAATCGCGATATTGACAATTCATACGCTATTCTCAGGGTAGATGTAGAATTGAAGGCGGGTGAAGCAATTATGTTTGACTACTTTGCTTCCACTCAAAGAATTTATGACGTTTTGTACGTTTTGGTTGATGAAAAGGACATATACACAATTTCCGGAAGACCATTAGAGGATGACGATGGCAATTTCTTGCAAGATCCTTGGCAGGCATGCTGTCCTTGGGTAGCAACACAGGACGGCACATATGAGGTTGCATTCTGCTATCTCAAGGACGAGAGTGAGATGGAGGGCGACGATAGGGTTTACCTTGATAACTTCAGAGTTGTTAAGGCAGAGGATATTGACGTTGAGACTCATATTCCAAGATATGCAGCTACAAACCAAACAGGTGTTATTTTTGAAAATTACGTTGACATCGTTTTAAACGAAAAGGACGGTTATTATCACGTTGGCACAGTTGATGGTCCTATCTTGCTTGCGGGACTTATGGACTACAATACACAGTTCTCAAAGATATTCTCGGAGAATAACCCATTCATATCAATAACAGACACGCTTGTTAGCGAGGGCGAGTTCTTGATAAACGGTAAGGATGTATACAAGGCGTTCATTATGTATTGTAACTATGCTTCTAACTCAAGACTTTACGGCTATTGCCCTGTAACTCCTGAGTTGAAGGGCTATTTGGATGCTTTTGCGAGAAAATACAGTCCGCTTTACAGTGAAAAGTCATGGCTCCAGCTTTGCTCGTACTACGAAACTTACGGCACTGACGAAATTCTTGAAGACCCAATCAAGGGCCTTACAACCTTCTCAGCTTACGATGCAGTTGTAACTCCTGAGGGTGAGGAAGGCTTCAGAAATGAAGTAACCTATACTCAAATTGTTATGCCAAGAGGTTACCTCTTCAAGTTTGTTCCAACGGAATCCGGTGTGTACCGTATTACATCTAATTCTACACAAGAGGTAAACGGATGGGTATTTACAGGCAATTTTGAGCAATGGATTAACGAAAACAACGGTGACAGAATTCTTTATATTGACTCCTCCACAGGAGAAAGATACTGCCCAGAGCTTTTGATTGATCCGGACGGTGACGGTATTTATGAAAGAGATTATACAAACTGCTCAATGATTGGTTACTTTGAGGAAGGGGTTGAATATTACATTGCTATCGCATACTATGACGTATACGGTGTGGGTACATTCACATTTGACTTGAAGTATGTTGGAAAAACCTTTGACGTGTTTGAAGAAGCATCACAGGGTCCATTCTCCTTTGATGAATTGACGGAGGAGATTATCGCAACAGGAATTGATGTTAGAATTTGTACAGATAAAAACGATCCAAGATACGGTTACTACTGTCAGCTCTTGCCAAACGGTAAGCTTGGCTCAATAGTATACGCAGATTTCCATTTTACAACAAATATTTTCGGTTCACAATCTCTTGAAAGCCTTATTGATCAAGGCGCGTTCGATATGCGAATGACTGAAATGGACAGAGAAGCATATGCTTATTACAAGAATTACTATCTTGAAGGCGGTAAGGGTGCTTTGAGAGAGCTTTGGGGTGATAACTTTGATGCTAACTGGGAAATGTACCAAATGGACGATATTATAAAGGGCATTTACCACGGTAAGGGTGTCGACTACACAGAGGATGTAAGAGCATATCTTGACAAGCTTGATGACGGAACGGACGGAACAAGCGATGAGGTGGTATTCCCAGAGCGTCAGGGCTGCGTGCCTGTTGACAGTGACCTTGCTGTAATCCTTCAAGCCTTGATGGATAAATTCACCTTTGAGGGTGTTGAGCATTCTTGGACGAAGCTTTGCTACTATTATAAGACACTTGAAGCTCCAAAGAGCGTAGAGGATATGATTAGCGAGCTTGAGGCCATGGTTGCAGATGCCGAGATTGCAGATAGCGTAATCGAAAGCGAGATAAACGCCATTATGACGTCCACCTACGATGCTTTGAAGAATTGGAGCATTGTTTCAGTTAAGAGAAGCATTATAGAAAGCGCAATGGCAAGTGTTTACGAGCTTATCGAGCTTGATAAAACCTTACAGTAAATAACCTTAAATTCTCCCGTCGGGCGTAAGCACGGCGGGAGTTATGGGGTTGAAATGGAGAATTTTTTATGAAAAAATTTTTGAGTTTGTTGGCGCTTTTGTGCTTGATGCTTAGCGTTATGCTCGTTTCTGCTTCCTGTGGCGAAGATAACACAGGGGTAAGCGGCTCCTCGGCACAAAGCAGTGAAAATGGCTCTGGCTTAGGAAGTGCGGATAGCGTACCCTCCTCAGAGAGCAAAAATGATAGCGCGGTTACCGACACAAGCACAGAAAACTCGGTAACAGAGGATTCCAAGGTTGAAACAACAGATACTTCAACACAGGATTCCGAAAATGAAACGACAGATACATCGACACCGGATTCCGAAAGCAATACAACGGATTCTTCAAATACTGAGGGTAACGTGCCCGACGTTGACGAACCTATAAAGTACGTAGTAAGAGCGGTTGACGTGTTTGGAGAAAAGCCGGATGCTCTTGTGACGGTTGAAATTTACAAGGATGGAGAGCTTGTTGAGGAAATGCCTCTGAGACAAGGCTCGGCTGCCTTTAGACTTCTGGCTGGTGAGTATACCTTTGAGGTTAAATCAGAGGATTGCGAATTTTACTATGACGTAGATAGCTGTGTGTTGACGCCTGAGGCTCCTGAGATGACAGTTGTCCTTTATAAATATGCAGACGAAACAAAAAAAGAACAAATATTCATATATGACGAAGCTGTTCTTGACCATGTTCCCTATGATGCTGTGGAGGTAGAAGAGGGTGCAACTTATGTAACAATTGACCGACCTGAAAACACTTATTTTATTTTCACCCCAACTCGTGGCGGTATTTATAAGATAAGCTATGAATCAAGTAAAAAGCTGACTCTTGGTTATTATGGCTCGCCTCACAACGTTCTTTCGGCTTGTCCTCTTGATGTGGTTGACGGTGCGTTTGAGCTTGAGGTGAAAAATGAGGGCGTTAATATTGGTAACCCAGGTGGTACGACACATGTTGTTATCGGTATCCGTTCCTTTAGTGTTAAGGGCTGTATATTAAAGATTGAAAGAATTGGCAACGCAACCGTTGAGATGCCTTGGACAGAGATTCAGGCGGACAAAAACGCGATTAAGACTGATAGCTATGTAAATAGCGAGTTTGTAGATTTTGATGTTACTGATGACAAATTAAGCGTTGTTTATAATGAAAATGATGGCTACTATCACTTGAATACACAGGACGGTCCTGTGATCTATATTAGAATCAATAACGCGATTATCGAAAGCTCAACTGAAACGGAAACTATATACAAATATTTGCCCTCCTTTATTGTTATGGGACAAACGGGCAGCCTTTGTAAGGTTTTCTATGATGAAGAGGGTAACGTGATACTCAAGGAGCGTTATAACGAGATGTTCTATCAGTATTCCGAGCTTTGCGGTACAAACGGAATGTATCCGTTGAACAAGCAGTTAGCAGAGGTAGTTAAAAATCTTTGCGACCACAATGGTTGGACTGATTTGAAGGGACAAAACCAAATTTTCGGTGACGAGGCAGGAACGGTAGTTGAGGAAAATGCGTGGCTCTTCGCTTGTGCCTATGAGCTTCAAGGCGCAAAGGGTACTGCACAAAAGCCTGCCCCTGTAGCTCCTTCGACACAGGACGCTGTTCAGACCGAAGCGGTGTTGCTTACAAACGGCACGCCTGTTGTACTGAGAACCGTTAAAAAGGCTACGATTACAATCAACAATGCAGAAGGCATTAAGATTGTTGCAAATGACGGTGTTGAATACATAGCGGATGCAGAAAGCGGCACTCTTACGGCACTTATCAATGCTAACCAAAACTTTACAATAGTATATGAGGGTGAAAGTGAGCAGATGGTTGTTCGTTTTACCTTTGTTGAATAATAAAAAATAAGGAGAATTTATGAGAAATTTTAAAAAGCTTGCTAGCCTTTTGGCGGTTGCTTTAGTTATTTTCGGTATGCTTGCACTTGCGTCCTGCGGTGGTGACGGTGACACAGATGCTTCAAGCGGTACAAGCAGCTCAAAGGTTGAAAAGCCTGCCGACTCTGCGGGAAACAGCACAACAGATAGCCAAAAGCCCGACGAGTCCACAACAGATAGCTCAACAGAGAGCAGCACAACAAATAGCTCTACGGATGAGGGCTCAACAAATAGCTCAACAGCAGAAAGCTCTAAGCCTAATGATGGAAATGATGAGGCTAATCCTAACCTTGTCAAGGTAACTGTTCTTAACCAGCTTGGTAAGCCTGTCAGCGGTGCAACCATTCAAATTTGCCAGGATGAGGTTTGCTTTAATAAGCCTATTCAAACAGGAGCTGACGGTACAGGCTCAAGAGAATATACTCTTAGTCAAGGAAATTTAAAGGCAAAGGTTGTATCTATTAAGGGTATGGATGACTTCTTGGCATCCGAAGAGTACATTTATTTCGATGAGGGCTCTCGCGAAGTAACAATTACAATTCAAAAGGTAACTGTTAATGTATTTGACGGTGACAGTGAGAACAACGATGCAATTGAAGGTGCACAGGTTCAGCTTTATCAAGGCGAATACGCTCTTGACGGTGAGCTGATTACCGATGCTGACGGTGTTGTATCTGGCTTTGTTGCATTAACAGGTGGCGAATTTAGCGCAAAGGTTACAAAATTCCATATTAACGCTGCTTTGTATGAGGTAAGCAAGGAAGCGGTTAAGCTTGGCGAAGGAGTATATGACGGCTCCATTGCAGTAAATCAAAAGATGGTTTATACAATTAAGCTTTCCAATTTTATGAGTGGTGCTCCTTTTGCAGGCGTGAAGGTTAAGCTTTGGTTGGGTGATAGCTTTGAGGATACTGCTATTACTGATGAAAACGGTATTGTTCGCTTTGAAAATGTAGGTGATGGAGAATATAGTGTAGAGGTTGTATTTGACAGTCCTGCTTATGTAGCAATTGGTGCATCTGAGGAGGATGGCAGACACTATTTTTACGGAGAAAAAACGTTGAATATCGACGTTATTGAATTGACCTATATTGAATATACGGTTAATGTTTCAAACAAAAAGGCTGGACAGACAGTTGTAGTTTACGATATTTATAACGCAGAATACGGCGCTTATGAAACAGACGAAAACGGTGTGGTAAAATTTGGAGCAAAAAACGGATATTATACAGCAGTTCTCGTAACTGAGGCTGACAAGTATGCTAAGCCCGTTTCCTTTGTAAAGGGCGACTCCGCTGTTGGTACAATTGAGGTAATGGATAATAAGGCTGCAGGCTCAAGCAAGGACGCACCTATTATTTTGACTTTGGGTGAATTTACCTTTGCTCTCGAGGCTGACAAGGCAGTTTGGTTTGCTATTCCTAATGCATACGGTATGAGTGTAAGCTTTGGCGCAGAGGTTAACATAGGCTTTGACGGATTGCTTGAAAAAGCTGACGGAGAGTACTATTTTACAGTTGAAAAGGGAGAAATGGCAGTATTTTCTCTGACCTCTGATGTAGCAACGAGCATTCCTATGGTAACAAAGGCTCCCGGTACAATGTATAACCCATATGAGGTAAGCGGTAGCGTTAAAGAAGACGTAACCGTTTACGTCAGTGAAGTTGTTTACTATTCTTACACAGCAGATAAGGATGGAACACTTGTAGTAACTATCTACAGAGACGTTATAGGCGACATACCTAACGACAGCGACGTTATTGTTTTATTTGATGAGTTTTACTCTGGATTGAACCTTGATGCAGGTGTATTTATGTACCCTGTAAAGGCGGGACAAACAGTTCTCGTTTCCTTGGATGGCTCTAACCTTATTAAAGGGCTTGATGCCGAGGTAGGCTTTGAGCTTAGTGAAAAGAAGCTTGACTATACAATTTCCGTAACTAAGGATGGCGATACAGCAGACGGCGTTGTTGTTATTCTTTATGCAAGGAATGGCGAGGAGCTTGTTGAGGTTGCAAGGGCAACAACTGATGAAACCGGTATGTGTGCGTTTATTGATATTGCATATGCAGGAAATTACGTAATTAAGGCTGAGTGTCCCGAAGGCTTTACATACATTATGGAAGAGGTAGAGCTTGGCGTGGAAACATATGGCTCTTACTATTTGACCAAAATAAAGACAGGCGAGCCGGATGCTCCATTTGAGTTTGATACAACAGATGAGCTTAAAGAAACCGCCGAGGTTAAAGAAAACGGTGCCGTTTGGTACGTAGTTTATGTTCGTCCCGGTATGGATTCAAAGTTCTCTGTTATAGCTAACAGTGCAAACGCAGTTATTAAAATTTATAATGCTGATACAAATGATGATGGCATTATTGACGAAAAGGACACTCCAATCGCTACAGTAACCGCTACTGAGGGTAAGGCAACTTATACGTTCGGAACTAACGGTATGCCATACACAATTGCTGTTTCCACAGCTGACGGTAGCGCGGAGACCATTGAGCTTGAGTATGCTTCCAACACCTTGCCTGCAGGCTCAAATGAGGAAACCGCTATCGAGGTTTTTGAGTCAGGTACATACACAGCAGAGGTGAACGGTACAGTTTACTATGTGTTCGCAGGTAACGATAGCTGCAAGCTCACAGTTACCTTAACAGGAAACGCAACCTTGAAGAGAGTAATCCGTTCTATGGATGGCTCAACACTTGAGGATGTTGAGGGTAACGTTCTTACGGTAGAAGACACAGAGGGTACTTGGATATTCTTTGCAATTTCCGCTGATGAAGCAGGAGAATATGAGCTTACCGTAACAGTTGAATAAAATAAAAAAGGATTGCTTCGGCAATCCTTTTTGCATATAAAAACCACCGCTAACCTTTTCGTTTAGCGGTGGTTTTGGTTGTTATTTGTTCAGCGTTGCTTCAACTACGCTCTTTAGCTTTTCGTAGCTTGTTGCTCCCAAAATAGATTCAACGATAATACCGTTTTCATCAAGAATTATAGTGATAGGGTACGAGTCTCCTCCGCCAAGGGCTTTGAAAAATACCTCGTCAGAGTATTCGTCGCTTGGGTCATAAGGATTATCCTTAGCAAAAATCATAAGAGAATCCTTATAGTTGTCCATAACGTAGCCGGCGGCCTTGTCAAATCCCATATGCGTGTGAACTGCAACGACGGAGACACTATCCTTATATTCTGATGCTATTCTGTCAAAATAAGGCAGCTCCGCTTTACAGCTTCCGCACCACTCACCCCAGAAATTGATAATTGTAATCTTTCCTGTGGCAACAGGGTCTATTGTTTCGCCCGTCATTCCGTTCTCGTCAAAGACCTCCATTGGATAGGAGTAGCAAAGATTGCCTACCTTGTTTCCAACGGGCGGAAGAACAACAGAAGGGTTATCGGGATTATCTGTGTTGCTTGAATCTGTTGTGGGCGTTGAGTTGTCGGTGCTATTGCTTGAGTCCGTTGACGGATTGCTTGACGTTGTTGAACTGCTCGAGGTTGGCGGCAAAAGACCCGGAGGAGTTGTTCCGTCGCCTTGATTTCCTGAATCCTTAACATCAATAAAATTAAAGTAAATAATAGCAAATACGAGTAGTGCGCCCATTAATGAAGCTGTAACTGTTTTAAGAATTTTATTGCGCTTTTTAATCTTTTCGTTACGAGCCAAAAATTCTTGCTTTTGCGTTTCAGCCGCTTGTATTTCTTCCTCTGTGCTTGATTCTGTTATTACAACTGGGCTATCAATTTCATTTGGTGGCAAGAAAATTTTAGAGCCCTTCCAGGAAATCGCCTGTGTTGGGCAAACCTCAATACATTCAGCGCAGTTGATACATTCGTGGTCGTTGACCTTGCGTATATCAAGCTTACATTTGCTCACACAAAGTCCGCAGTCTGTACATTTGCTCTTTTCAAGCTTGATACCAAAAACAGAGAAATGATTGAAAAGACCGTAAAGTGCGCCAAGAGGACATAAGAAACGGCAGAAAAATCTGAAAATAAATATTGAGCCGATAACAATGCCAATAAACAGGCAGAATTTCCAAGTGAATAAAGGACCAAGAGAGGAAAGATAGGGCTTATCTTCAAAGGGAGATAGCATAAGCGCGCCTTCAATTACGCCTGCGGGACAAATATATTTACAGAATGCAGGCACCTGCGCGCCAAATTCGGAGTACAGTATGTAAAGCAAGGGGACGATTACTACAAAATACACAAGAATAACGTACTTAAGGTAAGATAAAATCCTTGTAACCTTATTCTTTTTTAGCTTAGGAGTTTTAATTTTGTAAAGTAGCTCTTGTATAAGTCCGAAGGGGCAAAGAAAACCGCAAATGAATCTGCCGAGCAACAATGCGTAAAGCATCAAAATTCCGATAACGTAGAATGATGCGCTGTGTGGCTGAGAGCCTAATGCGTTTTGGAGCGAGCCCAAGGGACAAGCACCCACAGCACCGGGGCAGGAATAACAGTTGATACCCGGAGCGCAGAAATTTTTGGACGCGCCCTTATAAATATCTCCTGTGAAAAAGCCCTTAATGTTTGCGTTAAACAAAAGAGCGGAGTAAAGCTGAATAAGCTTGCGCTTAGACGGGATAAGATTTTTTAGTTTATTCATTACTTTTTTCATAGCTTACCCCAATCCTATACATTCGGAGCAGATTTTGTTTGCCTTGACAGCAACGTCGTTCATTCCGCCGTTAATAACACCGACAATTATGAAAACGACAATTAAGCAAGCAAGGGCAATTTTAAATCCGATCGAAAAATATTTGTGCCATTTTTTCGGCTCACTCATACGCTTAACGGTTTGAGAAAGCTCGTTTGTTACCTTTGTGAATGTGCCAACGCTTTCCTCGTTTTCACACACGTCTTCCATATTTTTTTGATTCTTAAGCTCGTTTTTAACGATTTCAAGCTCTTTTTTCATACTGCGCTTGCATATGTAAGCGGTTGCGATAAGGTATGCAACGGGAACGATAAAATACCAGGTTACCGAGAGCCAACCCATGCCAACCTCACGGTTAATGCTTTCATTCGTCGCATCAAATGATGTGAGGACAAAAACGAAGGCGGTAATAGAAGCGGCAATAACGAGAACAAGGCTGATAATTATCATAACAAATCGAATTATTCGTTGCTTTTCGATTTTATCTCTTGCCTCAACGCTTGCGCGGGTCAGCTTGCTTGAAAGCCTTTCTAAAATGATACCGTCGTGCACGTCACCCTTCAAACGTTTTTTCTCTGTTGGTAAAACAATATTGAGAATAATTCCGCCAATGATAGCGGCAACGGTAATGTAAACCACAACGGCGATTTTAGCAAAACGCTCGCTGATTTTGTCCCGCGTGAAGGCACCAATAGCGCCTGTTGTACTGTAAATGTCGATGCACATAACGATAAATAAAACAGCGACAGTCACCAAAAGTGCGCTCAGCACAATGCCGTATATTAGGTGGAGCCTTTTAATTCCTTTCTCTGACATACAAACTACCTTTCTTTCAGATATATTCCGCTATATTATACCACGCTTTTTATGATTTGTCAATAATTGCTTAAGTAACTTCTTGAAAATGGCACGGTGCTGAAATTGCGACACAGGGTGCGATAAATTCGGAAAATAAGGGCAAAAAAATTTTTTGTTAAGGCATAAGAAAAATCAATGGTTAATTAAAAGTAAAATTTATGTCACAAAAAAGTAACAATGTTCTTGACGGTACTAAACATACCCTATTATTTACGTTTGTCTAAAATAGGGAAGATGCCCAAAGCATAAGGGCTCATCGATTTATTGTGGTAAAGCGAAATCAAGGTAGAATAATGAAGCTTTTCTTTGATTTCAAAACTGTGCAAGGAAAAAACACTTGCATTTTTCTATTTCTTATGATAAAATAATCCCGTATGTTTATCAATATATTATATACGCATATTATAAGAAAGGCAAATGAAAGATGAGAAGAACAAAAATTGCAAGAATAGTAACGCTTGCTTTAGCGATGCTTATGCTATTCACAACTCTAATCTCCGTTGGTACGTCAGCAGCCGGTGCAATGACAGTGAACGCGCCTTACCTTGGCAAGTACGAGGGAGATTTGAAAACGAGTATTGAGCAGTATTTGAACGGGGACATTGTTCAAAAGCTACCAAGCTCTGTTAAAAACACGGACAAGATTTCCATAATCATTGATATGGAAATGCCCGCTATTATGGATGCTTACGAAAAATCCGACAAGACAATGTCTATGGTGGAATTTGCTTCCGGTAGTGAGGCTATTAAGGTTATGTCCCAAGCTAAGCAGGAAAAGGATGCAATAATCAAATCCTTGAAGGACAAGGGTGTTAAGTTTACAGAAGGTGTAAGCTACAACACAATTTTCAGCGGATTTGAAATTGTAATTCAAGCCTGTGACTTTGATAAAACCTGTGAGGCGGTAGGCAAGGGCTCAACCGTCATCGTTGGTGAGGTTTACAAGCCTGCAGAGTCTCAGCTTGTTGAAAATCAGGTTAACTTCTATGAGGGTACCGGTATTTTTAACAGCTCGGATTTTAAATTCGAGGGTGAGAGTATTCAGGGTGAGGGCATGGTTATAGCCGTGCTTGATACAGGTCTTGACTATACGCATACCGCGTTTTCCGATAAAAACTTTACAGCAAACAGAGATAATCTCGGCTTAACCAAGAAAATGGTTGCTGCACTTTTGGCGGCAAAGGACACAAAGGCAGAGTTTTATATGCCCGGTGTTACAGCTGACGACCTTTTTGTGAGTGATAAGGTTCCCTTCGCATTCGACTATGCGGATGCAGACTCAGACGTTTATTCCATGCACAACAATCACGGTACTCACGTATCGGGCGTTATTGCAGGTAAGGACGATACAATTACAGGCGTTGCGCCTCAGGCTCAGATTGTTTCAATGAAAACCTTCTCCGACGTTGAGGAAAGTGCGCGCACATCTTGGATTCTTTCGGCTCTTGAGGACTGTGTTCTTCTTGAGGTTGATGTTATTAATATGTCCTTGGGTACTGCATGCGGCTTCAGCCGTGAGAGCGACAAGGAGGCTGTTAACGGTAACGTTTACCAAAAAATCAGAGATGCGGGTATTTCCTTGGTAGTTGCGGCTTCTAACAGCTACAACTCTGCATACGGCTCTGACAAGAACGGTAACTTGGGTCTTACATCTAACCCTGATACATCAACAGTTGGCTCACCTTCTACTTACGAGGGCGCTATGTCAGTAGCTTCTATCAACGGTAAGAAGACTCCATACATACTTTTCAACAACTCCATCATTTACTTTGTTGAAGCAACAAACGCTTCCAGCAAGGAAAAGGACTTCTTTGAGGAGCTTTTGAAGGACCGTTTACCGGCAGACTCCACAGAGGCTGTCGACCTTGAATACGTTGTTGTTCCCGGTGCAGGACGTCCTGCTGACTATTACGGCATGGATGTTACGGGCAAGATTGTCCTTGTTCGCCGTGGCTCAACCACCTTTGAGGAAAAGGCGCAGGCTGCACAGGATGCAGGTGCAGCTGCTATCATTATTTACAATAACGTGTCCGGTGATATTAAGATGAACGCAGGTACAATTACAATTCCTATCTGTTCCATCTCACAGGACGACGGTGAATTGTTGGCTGCAAACAAAAAGGGCACAATTAAAATCAGCCGCTCACAGACATCAGGTCCATTTATCTCCGACTTCTCATCTTGGGGACCTGCTCCAAATTTGAGCATTAAGCCTGAAATTACAGCCCACGGCGGTAACATTTTGTCCGCTGTAACGGGTGGTGGCTATGACCGCTTGTCAGGTACCTCAATGGCTTGTCCTAATATGGCAGGCTTTATAGCACTTTTGCGTCAGTATGTTATAAAGGCGTACGAAATGCCTGACAAAACAGCAGAGGACAAGAGAGCAATAAACGCTCTTGTAAGCTGCCTTACAATGTCAACTGCTGACATTATGTATAATACAAACGGCTTGCCTTACGCGGTAAGAAAGCAGGGCGCGGGTCTTGCAAACCTTGTTAAGGCTTCTATGACCTCTGCATACATCCAAACCTATGACAGATTTAACGGCTCTGTGATGAGCACGTCTAAGATAGAGCTTGGTGATGACAGAGAAAAGACAGGTGTTTATACCTTTAAATTTGCAATTAACAACTTTGGCGACAGCGAGCTTGCATATAAGCTTTCCGCTATCGTTATGACAGAGGGCGTTAGCGAAACCGAAACTGTACGCGGTGAAACAACCGTTACCGAGGAGGGATACCTTCTAAACGGTGCTAAATTTGAGGTTGTTAGCGTTACTAACGGTACAAAGAGTGGCAACAAGGTTACTGTTAAGGCAGGAGAGGTTGCTGAGGTTGAAGCTAAAATCACCTTGTCAAGCAAGGACAAGAAGTATCTTGACGAGTCCTTTGAAAACGGTATGTACGTTGAGGGCTTTGTAACACTTGACGCAGTAAGCGGTACAGAGATTGATTTGAGCGTACCTTACCTTGCATTCTACGGTGACTGGACAAAGGCTCCTTTGTTCGATACAGATTACTTTGAAACAAACAAGGACGAGCTTGATGACGGTATTTCACAGGACGATAAGGTTATGGCGGATGCTTACCCAACACGTCCAATAGGCGGACTTTATTCCGACTATGTAAGCTATCTCGGCTCATATTACTTCCAGCAAAACCCACGTGATGAGGTTATTGCGGCAAACAGAGATTTCATCGCACTTTCATATTCCGATGAAACAGTACACTCCTTCCGTTTCGTTTGGGCAGGACTTTTGAGAAATGCTGCAAAGATGGTTGTTACCATTACAAACGATGCAACAGGAGAGGTTATTTTCCAAACAGAGAAGCACGACATTCGTAAGTCCTACGGTGACGGCGGCTCAATTTATCCAGCTAACATTGAGGTTGAGTTCGATACACAGGATTACGACCTTCCAAACAATGCTCAGCTATCCGTTAAGATTGAGGGCTACCTTGATTACGGTGACGGCGGCAAGGATACAAACCTTAAAAACACCTTTGAATTCCCAATTACCATTGACTATCAAGCACCTGTTGTTACAGACTGCGAATTTAGAATGGAATACGATAAGGATTTGAAGAAGAACAAGCTATATGCTGACGTTTATGTATACGATAATCACTATACAATGGCGCTCAACTTTGGCTTTGTAAGAGAATCAACAGCAGAGGAGCTTGCAAATGACCCCGATAAGATTAAGTACCGCATGCAGGGCTTTGAAAGCTATCTTACACCTGTTTATTCAAAGGAAAACGGTACAACAAAGGTAACCTATGAATTGACGGATTATATTGACGACATTAAGAAATACGACCAGAGAAACAAAAACACATTCGTTGTAACCGCTTATGACTACGCTCTTAATATGGCAACATATGAAATCGGCTTGCCTGATGATTACGTTGCATTCTACTTTGCAGAGGCAGAAAATGAAACAACTTATTTGAGCGTTAACCAGGTATATCAGTTAAATCCAATTCTTTATCCTAACAAGGACACAAATCCAAACGGTACAAACAATCCTTGGAAGGAGCTTTTGACTTACCAGACAGACGACGCAACAGGTGAGGTTATCAAGATTGTTAACGATAAAATCGTTGCGGTGGGCAGAGGTACAGCCACTGTTTCGGCTATGGATGAGGAGGGTAAAACCGCTGAATTCCATGTAACTGTTTTAGGACCTGAGGATAAGGACAATCCTGAATATAAGGAATACGATAAGCCTGTTGCCGACGTATTCAGCGTAAACGGATATGAAACCCTAAAAGCGTACTACTATCTCAACAATGACGAAAGAGACATTGGTATGACGGGTGACGTTAAGCTCTTTGCTGACGGCTTCGGCTTGAAGATGTTCCCATCAGAATCGGTTAAGCTACAGACAAACTTCACTCCGT
This sequence comes from Eubacteriales bacterium, assembly GCA_045532975.1. Classification (GTDB taxonomy): domain Bacteria; phylum Bacillota; class Clostridia; order Oscillospirales; family CAG-272; genus RGIG2000. The sequence goes on from JAZSGX010000025.1 coordinate 35,995, forward strand.
ATCTTGACAGTGCAGAATTGCAGTACGAGTCAAGCAACGAAGGTATTGTAATAATCAAGGACGGTGTTGTTACCGCGGTGTCAGAGGGATATGCTTCCGTAACCGTTAGAGTTATGCTGGACGGCAAGGGCACCTTCTATTCCAAGACAATTAACGTTGAGGTTAAGAATCCTTGGATAAGATCCGGTCCGTCACTGTCACACTGCTTTGGCTCACCTGTTGAAATAGTTAAGGAAATTGACCCAAAGACAGGCGAGGAAAAAGAGGTTGTTAAGGTTGGCGGTACTATGATAGTTCCATCTGATCTTAACTTAACCGAAATCGGTCAATACGCATTTTCTAACTTTGACTATGTTGATAAGGTAGAGGGTGTTGACGAAATCTCCGAGGAGGATCCAAACCTTACAAAGGTAACGTACCTTGGTGAAAACACCATAACAAAGGTTGTATTGCCAATCGGTATTGAAAAAATCGGTCCTTACGCATTTGCAGGTATGACAGCCCTTGAGGAGGTTGTAATTCCATATACTGTTGAGGCTATTGAATACGGTGCGTTCTTCGGATGCTCCAACCTTAAGTACATCACATTTATGGATGAGAGTACACCTGTTGACGAAAACGGTGTTCCTGAGACATCATTGAAAGCAGACCTAAGAAACGTTCAGCTCATTAACATGGGTGCATTCTGGGGCTGTGATTTGAACGGTGCGCTTGTCCTCGACAACGCTCGCGCAATGGGTGACTACGCGTTTGCAGGAAACAAAAATCTTAAATCAGTTAAGATTCCTGCTACCCTCCGTTCTATCGGTGGCTATGCGTTCTCCGGCAACAGAAACTTAAAATCAGTAACCGTTTACGCCGAGAGCGTTAAGTACGGACCTTATGTATTTGAAAGATGCGAAAGCTTGTCAGATATGAAGACCGTTGACAAGGACGGTAATACAATTGCAACAATTAACGCATCCGTTATTCCGGAGGGTGCATTCTTGGGCTGTAAGGCACTCAAGAACATGACCATCGGTAAGGATGTAAACGTTATCGGTCCGTCTGCCTTTGCTAAATCAGGCATTGCTTCCTTCACGGTTGCAGCCGGCAACTTAACATTTAAGGTGCAGTCAAGCGAAAATATTGTTACTGAAGACGGACATACACTTGTTCTTGTTTCTCCTGTTGCAAAGGGTGACTTCGTTCTAAACGATGCAAACATTACCACAATTGGTGCAGGCGCATTCTCCGAAAATAACAAGATAACAAGCGTAACTATTCCAAATGTAACAAAGATTGAAAAGTACGCCTTCTATAAATGCTCTGCGCTCGAAAGTGTTACCCTCGGTAAGCTTTCGGAGGTTGGTGAGTATGCGTTCTTTGAAACAGGCATATACGCTCATCCTGATTTTAGCGAAAACGTTAAGATTGGCGCGTACGCATTCGCATTTACTAATATAACAAATGTAGTAATTCCTAACGGAGCTACCGTTTCGGAGGGTGCTTTCTGTGAAAGCGAAAAACTCACAAGCGTAAACATTGGTAATGATGTCACAATCGGAATGGGTGCATTTATGTTCTCACATATGCAAAATGTTCAGGTTGGCGATACAATACAGGTATTCTTCATTGACGGACGCTGGGAAATGAGCAGCTACCGTGAGTACAACAAAAATCACTACTACATTGACTATAAATCCCCGCTAAGCGTGCTTGTAATAGGAAACAATGTTACAATTGGTGATTCCGCATTCAGAGGTGCTTCCGACTTGGTAGAGGCAACCTTCGGTGAAAATATTACAATCGGTAAGCAGGCATTCTATAATGCAAATTCTCTTAAAACAATCCGTGACCATTCAGGTGCAGATGTTGGCTTTAAGAACGTAATTGCAGTTGGAGAGCTTGCATTCTCCGGTGACGAGCAGTACGTTTATGCTACTGCCGACCCATTCGGTGCAGACCTGAGCGGTAATTCAAAGAATCCGATGGATTACGTAATGGTTACAGGCGGCAAGTATGTGTTCTATTATTACGGTGCTGCATTTGAAACACTTGATTTAACAAATGTTAATTTGGTATACGGTGACCCAACCGTTGAAAACACAAGCAGAGCTGCGTTTGCATACTGTACAAAGCTCAAGTCGGTTATTCTTAACGAAAACCTGAAGCAAGTGCCTGAGTACTTGTTCTATGGCTGTTCAAAGCTTGAAAGCATCAATCTTGACAAGGTTGAGGTTATCGGTAGTAACGCATTTGCAGCCTCTGAATCATTGAAGAACGTTGATTTGTCGAGTGCAAACGAGATTCACGAGTACGCATTTACCTTGGGCGGTGCTATAAACGTAATTTTGAATAAAAACGGTACAGATATTGGCGAGGGTGCGTTTGCATACTGCCATAAGCTTGCTTCTGTTGAAAACTTGGGCGCTTCCAAGAAAATCGCTTCTTACGCCTTTGCAGATACAAATCTCAGCAGAGTAGATTTGACAAGCGCTGAGGAAATTGGTGACCACGTATTTAAAAAAGAAAATAAGGAAGGCAAGCTTAAGGACTTCAAGCTTGAAATCGTTATCGGTGACAAGCTTGTGTCAATAGGAGATAATCCATTTGCCTTCTGTGAAATTGTACCTTTTGCAAAGGATAGCTTCTTCGAGTTTGGCGGAAAGCCGTACCCAACCAAGGAGTACACCTTTGATATAAGCGATACTGTTAAGGTTATCAACGGTTCACTTTACTGTAAGGTTAACACAGGCTATGAGCTTATTACCTACGGTGGATTTGAAGAAAACGGATATGTTACGGTTGTTGACGGTACCGTAAGAATCGGCTCTTACGCCTTTGCAGGCTCAGATGTTGAAACCGTTGTTCTTCCACGCACCTTGAAGGCTATCGGACATAAGGCATTCTTCCAGTGCGAGAAGTTAAAGACAGTAAACTTCAACAGCTACAATGCTCCTATCCTTGAGGAACAGCTTGACGTAGATTATTACAATTCCTATGATAATATCCCCGGTAGCGGTGATTATGACCTTAACGGAATAATCATTAAGCAGGGCTTAGGCATTGTTGATTACTTTATGTGGAACGCTCCTTCGGGTCTTTACTACGACGTATATTTCGGCGCTAACTTTGTAAATCATATCGGACACATCGATAACGGAATTACAATGGTTAAGCCTGAAAATGGCATAGGCTACGATACGTTTATCTTTGGACAGTATTTCGATAAGACAGTTGAGGGTGAATCTGCGAAAACGGATGAAACCTTGGCGGCTATTGATGCTATTGCGAAGCTTCCTGCAAAGAGCAAGCTTAAGCTCTCGGACGAGCCGTTGGTTATTGCCGCACGCGAGGCTTACAATAAGATAGCGCAAAAGGAACAGCGCGCTTTGGTATTTGATTATAGCGTGCTTGTTGAGGCTGAGGAAAAGATTGCTCGCTTAAAGGGTGACAACGGAAACGATAATCCAAGTGACGAGCCGAGTGACACTCCAAGCGACGAGCCAAGTGACACTCCAAATGATGAGCCAAGCGATAAGCCAAGCGACACTCCAAGTGACACACCGAGTGATGAGCAACAAGAAGACTCAAGCGTAATCTTCATTGTTATAATCGGCGTGCTTGCAGCATTCGTTGTAGGCGGCGGAGCATTTGCAACGGTTTACATTCTTAAGCTTAAGAAAAAGATTAACGGCGGCGCTTCTGCTAAAGAGAACAGCGAGGCTTTGGAAGTAAGCGAGGGCTCTGAAACGGAAGAAGCTTCCGAAGAAACCGAAGCAACAGAGTCGGATGAAAATGACTAATAGGTGAATTACAAAAGGATACTATGAAAATGAACAAGAAATTAAGAGTAATTTTACTTGCAATAGTTGCATTGATTACTGTATTGCTTGTTACCTCCTGCGGTGATGATTCAGCGTATGCGTTGTATGACGAAGAGGGCTATCAGGTCAGCGTCAAATACGATGCCAACGGTGGAACATTCACCGTTGGATCATCCGTTATAGTAGATACATACGGCTTAAACAGCCTACCTACTAAGGACGGACAAAAGATAGCAAAGCTGATTTCACCAAATGATGATATCAGAGGAGACGGCAACAAATTTACCCCGGGTAAAAAGGGTTATGCGTTTGTTGGCTGGTATGCAAGCAGAACAGAGGTTTCAGGCGGTAACGGTGAGCCTGTATACACATATGCGGATATGTGGGATTTTGAAAATGACCGTTTGGAGATAGACCCAAGCAAGGAATATACCGCAGCCGAGCCCGTGCTTACACTTTATGCAGCATGGGTTCCACAGGAATATGCCTTTGAGTTCTATTCTATTGATAATCCAACAGAGCTGTTGGCTGAGTACAGTGGATTATCTCCCTTTACTGAAATTGACATGCCTAAGTGGGATGAAGGTAACGGTAAAATCAACATGTATAAGTTCCCTAAGATTGCAAACAGAACCTTTGAGGCTGTTTATACAGATGCAGAGGGACAAAACAAGCTTACGGGTGATACAATCAAGCATTCAGGCGGTGTTAACTACGAGAATGCAACGGTTGTAAACCCTGTAATGAAGCTCTATATTGAGTCCGTTGAGGGCGAATGGGAGCATATCTTTTCAGTTAAGCAGCTAAAGGATATCTCCTTAGACGGAAATTATGTGATTGAAAATGACTTAGATTTAGAGGGCAAGGTAAGAAACTGGGACAGTGCCTTTGTATCCGAGAAATTCACAGGAAAGCTCATCGGTAAGGTGAAGGAAAACGGTGAGCCTGTTAAGATAAAAAATTTAAAGTTTAATCAGGCATCGGGCGCGGCTGTTTTCTCTGTAGGTATGTTCGGTCAGATTGGCGAGGGCGCTGTGTTACAGAACATTTCCTTTGAGGATGTTACCATGGTAATGGATAAGGGCGCACCTATGAGAAACGACGTAGCCTTCGGCTTGCTTTCGGGAACCGTTTCCGACGATGCGGTTATTGAAAATGTTTCCATAAGCGGTGTCATCAATATAGATACCAAGTGCTATTTCTCAGGTCAGTATTCAATCGGACTTGTTTGCGGTGTTGGTAGCTTACGCGATATTGATTATTCAAATATCAAGTGTGAGGCAACGGGTAAAAACAAGGAAGACTTGGTGATTGAAATAGAAGACGGTATGGTTTCGCTTGATTTTTCCAAGCTGGAACAACAGTAAACGTTCAAAATTTTTTATATAAATTCAAGGAGAAAATGAGATGAAAAAGAGAATCTTATCCCTTATACTCTGTATTGCTATGTGTATAAGTGCAGTGGGAATTTTCGCAAGCTGTGGCGGCACAGAGGATGACCCACAAGGCGGTACAGGTAGCTCACAGGGTGGCTCTGGCAACAACACAGACAGCGGTAACGGAAACGGTCTTCCTGTAGACAAGGGCGCTTTCGTAATTATGTCCGAGGAGTTGGATGGCTTGTTTAACCCATTCTACTCAACATCAGGCGCTGACAGCACAATCGTATCTATGACACAGATAGGCATGCTCACCTCAAAGTATGTAAACGGTGAGGTTGAGGTTGCTTACGGTGACAATGAAGCAGTTGTAACAAAGGACTTTATGTTCTACTATGATGAGGACTTGGATGCTACTACATATACCTTCGTTTTGAAGAATGGTATTAAGTATTCCGACGGCCATCCTCTTACAATGGAGGACGTGCTTTTCAACCTTTATGTATATCTTGACCCTGTATATGCAGGCTCCGCAACACTTTATTCAACAAAGATTCAAGGCTTGACAGCGTACAGAACACAGAGATTTGACTCTGATTCAAGCACAGACTCAGACACATTGTTGTCCGAGGGCGCGGCTGACAAGGCAAACGACCGTATTAACGAGCTTGTTAACCTATTTAGAACAGTAGGCAGACAGCCATCAGGCAGTTACAATGCAGATGTTGAAAAGATGACAGCGGCAATCAACGCTTTGAAGGACGGCGAAATCAGCTCAGGCTATAAGAATGCTGTTTCCGCAAAGCCAAATGAAAAGTCCCACGATGAGTGGAAGGCACAGCTTCTTGCCGACTATGAAAAGATTTGTACTCTTTATAAGGAAGAGCTTGGTAAGGCATACGACACAGCTTTAGAGGCTTATACCGAAGCTCCTTACAAGAACCACGAGGAATTTAAGGATCAAATTTTCTGCTTCATGGCTTCACAGGGCTATGTTGAGGTTAAGTACGTTAAGGTTAACGGTAAGGATGACAGAAATCAGATTGACACCTTGACAAAGCAGTATGGCGACCAGATTGACACAAGAGAAGAAGCTATTGAATACGCATTTAAGGACACAATTTCAAAGTCACTTGACTTGGTATTTTCATACACATCCTCTGCGCAGGTTGTATATAACGAATACGTTTCCAACGCAAAGGACGTAATTCTTCACAGCATGGTTTCCGATGACGGTTCACTCAAAATCAACAACATTTCCGGTATCGTATCCCTCGGTCACAGTGACTATGCGGAGGATACAATCAAGGTAAACGGTAAGGATTACAAGGTTGCTAAGGAATACAATCAAGACGGTACTGTAAAGAATAATGATGAGTACGCTGTGCTCCAAATCACAATCGACGGTGTTGACCCTAAGGCTGTTTGGAACTTTGCTTTCGCAGTTGCTCCTCAGCACTACTACGGTAAGGGCTCAAAGGTTGGCGTTGATATTAAGAACAACAAGTTTGGCGTTGAATGGGGCTCCTTTGACTTTATGACAAAGATAATCCAGTCACCAACTAACATCAGACTTCCAATGGGCGCAGGCGCGTACAAGACAACCAACCGTACAAACGAGGATAACGTAGCAGGTAACGAGTTCTACAGCGACAATATCGTATATTTCAAGGCTAATAACTACTTTGAAACAGTAGGCGCAGGCATTAACAACGCAAAGATTGAAAAGGTTCGTTACCAGGTTGTTAGCGCATCTAACGCGCTTTCAATGCTCCAGTCCGGTAACATTCACTATGCTACACCACAGTTAACACAGGAAAACTTTACAAAGATAGAGAGCCTTGATAAGATTGGTGCAAACTATATTCTTAACGACCAGCTCGGTTACGGTTATATCGGTGTTAACGCTTCTAAGGTTAAGGACGTTAACCTCCGTCGTGCTATTATGTGTGCTATGAACACAAGCTTGGCACTTGACTAC